>JAZNUZ010000157.1:0-4483 GCA_045592605.1 Acutalibacteraceae bacterium | reverse complement strand
GTATCACCAAGTTTTTTGGTGCCATCGGGGAATTCTATTTCCAAATCACTTAATTTCACTACCTTGTCTGCAAATAACGGAATTGCAGGTGAACCGTCACTAACAAGGTACGGTTCGGTAGGCTGTGGTTCGGCAAATGCCGACATCATTACGGTAAGTGAACTTAAAATTACCGCAAGAGCTAACACTACTGAAACAGCTTTTTTGGAAATGTGTCTGATTGTGTTTTTCATAAGCTTGCCTCCATTAAAAACAATACTCCTTTTTAGTATATTATATAATAACATATTCCTTATCACATTTCAACTCTTTTTTTAACAAAATCCACAAATTTCAAGCCTTTTTGCAAAAAAAACACGGGCGGAAAACCGCCCGTGTAGGTTAATTTTATTTGCTGTACTTTAAAAGCTCTTCGTTGTAGAGTTTCAAGCTATCTTTGAGTATGTACTCACGTTCCTGTAACCAAGAGTTAATCTGTGTTGAATCAACACGGTTGAAGAGCATCCAAGAGAAGTTTCCTATCTCCTGATTGCTGCTATAGTTAGCAATATCACTGTTAAAGTCATAGTTGCGTTTTTCGATTGCCATAAGTTCCATATAAACTTCTTTAATCTGTTCGTTAACGAAGAATCCGCCTTCGCCTGCAGCCTGATTGTAGTTTGCAAAGTTACACATATAACCTAAGAAGTACGGAACTGCTTTTGCATTTTTAGCAGTCTTCGGAATACCGTAAGCAACTACTTCGTGCATAGGAACGTAGTATTCGCCTGTAGCACCTTCGCCATCCCATACAGGAGCCGGAACTGCCTTTAATTTGCCCGTCATCTTAGTCTTCTTAAAGTATGCAGAAGAATTCTGAACTGCCGAAGCATCAGCGTGGTCGATAAGCATCTTCTGCTTCATCTGGTCGAAACCTTCATGTAAGTATGTGCCAAAGAGACCGATTGACCTTGCTTCAGAAACAAACTGCCAACAGTTAAGTGCGGTCTGGTTGTTCAAATCAAGTTCATAAGTGATGCCGTCTGCAGATTTCTTAAAGAAAGGAGCATTCGCAACGGTTGACGGGTATGACCAGCAAGAAGCGCCTAAATAATCTGTGCCATTCTCTGTAACCCAAGTGTTGCAATATTCTTTGAGCTTACTCCAGGTCCATTTGCCCTCTTTCCAGAGTTCGTACGGATCTTCAAATCCCATGTCTTCGAATGTCTGGTAGTTATAGAACATCATACCGGGTAAGAAGAAAGGTGTATACTTAAGGTTTGTTGCATAGGTGTTTTGACCTACAGTGTAAAGACCCATTGTATACTGATCCCATTCCTTGCCGCTATAGTCAAAACCTGTGACTGAAAGCGGCTGGAGAAGTTTGTAATAACTGATATTCGGGTTTTTAAGACGCATAACATCAGCCTGTTCGTCTGTCTGAATCATCTGAGCTACCAAAGTAGCATATGTGTTGTGGTCGAGTATACGGTACTCAACATCAACACCTGATTTCTGCTCGAAAGCAGCGATGACATCTTTTTCTTCACGTTCATCCGGATTATACCAGTTAAGGAAAACGATTTTTGTTCCTTTAAGTTCTGCAGGCATAGAAGCCAACAAAGCATCAGAGTCAAGAGTTACATCTTCAAAATCTACGGTGCCCTGTATCGGTCCGCCTACTGTGCCCGAGTTACCGCCTTGATTACCGCCACCTGTACAGCCAACTGCGGTAAGAGCCATAACCAGAACCAAGAGAATTGTTAAAGTTCTTTTAAGCATATTAGTGATTAACCTCCTATATTAGTTTATTTCATCATATAACAAAAAGCCGTTTCTGTCAACCGTTTTTATTGATTTTGCACGAAATTTTTATCGATTTTTACGGGTTTCTATAAAAATACGCCACCCGAAAATCGAGTGGCGTTTTCAAAGTTTATCCTACAATACCTACGCGGTCAATACTCTTAATAAACTGTTTTTGCAATATACAATACATTATAAGCATCGGCAGAATTACAAGTAGGCATCCCGCCATAAGTATACCGACATTTCTAATTTCCGACATTTCGCCGAGTTTTGCCGTCATTCGCATAAGGCTAACCGATAGCGGAAAATCTTTTGATAGGAACATCGTTGCAAGATATGTATCGTTCCAGTGCCAGATTATACTGAATATTGTAACGGTCAGGAATATGGTTCCTGAAGACGGAACAACGATTGTAAGGAAGGTTTTAACCGGTCCTGCACCGTCGATTGAAGCCGCCTCTTCAAGTTCTTTCGGAAGTCCTTTGAAGAACTGAACATACATGTATGTAAACAATCCTGCCTTAAGACCTACCGAGAATATACTGGGTATATAGAATGCCCAAGGTGTGTTAAGAAGATTTGGGCGGATTTCCTGACCAATCATCTTACCGATAAGTCCGAGTATACCGAACACGTCAACATATCTCATACTAACCGACAACGGAATAATAATCATAGGTGTCGGAATGAGAATTGTAACGATAAGAATAAAGGTAAGAATCGGCTTTTCCTTAAATTCGAAACGTGCAAGTCCGTATGCCGTTACAGCACAGGCAATAACTTCAATAAATGCACTTATTATTTCAATAACTACTGTGTTACCTAAGGTTTTTAAATAATCAAGATGACCGAAAGCCTTAGTAAGATTGTGGATTGAAAAGTTTTTGGGAACCCACATAATTGTCGAATCAAGAAAGTCCATAGGAGCCTTGATTGATGCCGAAATCATATAGAAAAGCGGATATAAAAGGATATAGCTGACGCCCAGAATAAATATCCAACGGGCGATAGGAGTTACAACCTTCATTCCCAACTCCCCTGCTTTGCGGGCAGTAATTTTTTTAGTATTTATTTTTAACATTACTACCCCTCCTTAAGACCATTTCTTCAAGCAGAACTTATAATAAAGTCCGAGAACTATCGACATTACGACACCTACAACAACGAAGTACATCCAAATCATCGCCGAACTCTCGTCGTATATAGCTTTATTCATTAAGTCGAAAGCCCTGCCCATAACACCTGTTCTTGCTGTGAACAAGTCAATCATTGTATAGACCATAACAAGCAATATTGTCGGTCCAAGCATTGGTATTGTAATATACCAGAATTCTTCCCACTTTGAAGCGCCTTCAACACGGGACACTTCATAAAGCTGGTCCGGAATAGTCTGCAGACCTGCGATAAAGAGAACTATCTGTATACCGCACGACCAAAGTAGGTTGAATATATCGCCTATATAACCTGAAATCAATTTATTGATTTCTTCGGGAAGTCCCAGGTTTCCAAGTATCACATCAAAATCAATCATACTGCCGAAATTGTTCTCGGTTCCCGATGAAGCAACAAGGCTTATGGGCATCCATTCGGCTGTCATATGTTCAATTACAACACCGGTCGCGATAATAACGGGCAAGAAGAAGATTGCACGGGCAATCATTCTGCCTTTGAACTTCTGATTAAGAAGTAATGCTAAAATCAGACTGAGCGCCAGAATAATCGGCAACTGAACCGCGAAATTGCTTATAGATTCAATAAGTTGGTTCATATACTTGGGGTCTTCATTAATATAGAAATCAAACCACTTAAGCCCCACCCATTCAACTTGGAAGCCCTGTGTTGTAATTTCGATAGCACTGAAGGCATAACGAATTGATGTAAGCAACGGCACGAAGAAGAACAGTACCAAACCAATTTCCCAAGGGAGAACGAACAGTCTGCCGTATCTACTTTTAAGTTGTTCAACGCCTTTATGCTTTTTAACTTTATTTTTTAACATACTGTTCACCCCCCTACTTTACTATCAAATAATTCATCGGAGCGACTACGCCGTCGGCTGTAACATACTCTGCATCAGAGTAGTTGACATAGATTTTAACGCCGCCGGAGAATGTAGTTGCACGAACATCTTTTGTGATGAGCTCGTGATTTACTATTGTTTTACCGCTTATAGCTTTGTAATAGTCACTGTAAGCTTCAGCGGTCTTTATAATATCATCCTTGTTGTCTGCATACATAGCACCATAAAGACCCTTGAACGGAGAATATGTCAAGGTTGAATCATAGGTGTTGTATAATGCGAACAACATAGAAGAACCGGTCTCGAGAGCCTGAAGTTGTTTTTTCTTAAGTGTTTCACCACTGTTGACTGCTTCGGAAGTAATTTCAGTTTTTCCTTTAAAAACCATCTGATAGAACGGTACATCTACAGTAAATCCATCAAGTTCCGAAGAATTGAGCGGAGCTTCAAATATGCAATCCGCAATCACTGCCGCATAGGCATTAGCGCCGTTTGCAGCGAATGTATAACCACTCTGCTTATAGCTGTTAACTATATCTGTAACGAACCTTCCAAAGTTCTTTTTGACATAATATTCACTCTTGGTATAGTCGGAGTAAACTCCATCACTAAGAGTTGCAAAACTGATACCCGGAAGATTATATTTTTTAATCTTCTTAGCAAGAGCATTTGCTG
>JAZNUZ010000156.1:0-7235 GCA_045592605.1 Acutalibacteraceae bacterium | reverse complement strand
GGCAGACGGTGTTCATCAAGATTAAAAATTATTTTTTCTTCCATATCTTTATCCCTTATCTTTTATTTTTACGCCTTGACTTCTACTGTGAATTTTGCCGATATGCCTGTATAAAGTTTAATTTCTGCGGTATATTCGCCGTAGGCCTTAATATCGGCAACACTTAATTTTTTACGGTCTATTTCTATGCCTGTCTGCTCTGCTACTACAGCCGCGATTTCTTTTGATGTTACAGAGCCGAAAAGTTTTCCATTTGCTCCGGCTTTTGCGGTCAAAGTAAACTTTTTACCACTGAGCTGTGCTGCTAATTTTTCGGCAGCTGCCTTTTCTTCCTTCTTATGATGAGCCGCCGCATCTTCACGGCTTTTAAGCTCTGCTAATGCCGCATTATCTGCTTCTACCGCCAATTTTTTCGGAAAGAGAAAATTTCTTGCATATCCATCAGACACAGAACAGAGTTCACCTTTTTTTCCGTGTCCCTTTACATCTGCCAATAAAATTACCTTCATATATATCACCTATCCTTTAGTATACTCTTCAATCACTTTTACAAGTTGTTCTTCTGCTAATTCAAAACTATCGGTATTTAAGGTACATGCCGCCATTGTTTTATGACCGCCGCCGCCTAATTTTTCCATAATAATTTGAACATTAAATTCACCGTAGGAACGCGCAGAAATATTTATAGCATCTCCGTTTGCAAACATTACAAACGAAGCCTTAACATTATTTACGCCCAACAGTTCATCTGCCGCCTGTGCAGAAACTACGCGGGAAAGACCGTCTTGCTTTAGGTTTGTTGCAATAACATATTCACCATAGTCTTTAGCCGATGACATAACTTCATATTTACGCTTATAAACTTCCATTGAATCACTGAAAAGTTTTTTAACCGTTACGGGTTGCGCCGAGCATTTACGCAAATAAGCCGCCGCTTCATATGTTCTGACACCCGTACCCAGTACAAAGTTTTTAGTATCGAGCATAATACCCGCCATAAGAGCTTCGGCAACGCAGGAATTCATATTGCCTATTTCCATATACTGCCACAATTCAGTTATTATCTCACAGGTTGATGATGCCGTTGTTTCATTATAGAAAAGCAACGCATTATCTATATAATCGGTGGCTTTTCTATGGTGGTCTATTACTACCGTTTTAAGTACGTTTTTATAAACCGTTTCGCTCTCGCAGAAAGATGGGCGATGGGTATCAAGTACTACCAGCAGAGTATCATCATCAATTATTTCAAGCGCCTGTTTTTCATTTATAAGTAGTTTTCCGTAACCGTTCGCCGTCAGATAATCAACCAGGGATTTTGCCATAGTTTCTCCTCTGTTTATGACTATTCTGGCTTCCTTGCCTAAATTCTCGGCAATAGATGCAAAGCCGAAAGCGGCACCCAGACTATCAAGGTCGGAAAACCTGTGTCCCATAAGCAATATATTACTTGCCGACTTCATTATTTCGGTAAGCGCTTTGCCTGTCACCCTTGTCCGAACACGCGAACCTTTTTCGGAAACGGCTTTTACGCCGCCGTAAAATTTGTATTCTTCGTTAGGACTTTTAACTGCCGCCTGGTCACCGCCGCGACCCAGAGCCATATCAAGAGCCCTACGTGCAAAAACTTCGCAATCGGCAAAATTTTTACATCCGTGTCCGACACCGATTGACAGTGTAAGATACTTGTTTCCATCTATTTCAAAATTACGGATTTTTTCAAGTATACTGAACTTTTCGGCTTCAAAATTATTTAAGTAGCGTTCTTCAAATATCAACAAAAATCTGTTTGCAGACAGAGTATACATAATTCCGTTTGCAGAATGAAACCACTTTTCAATTATATCCTGTACGGCGCCGCGCACCTGAACTTTTTTACTATCTTTTGCATCCTTAAGCATTTCATCAAGCGCATCTATTTCAAGTATCGCCGCAACGGGACGGGAAAAGCGATATTCCGCCGCCGTTCTTTTAAGGGATGTCTGGTCTACAAAGAATATAACCTTCATTTCCTTTTTAGGAAGTATATATGCCTTGAAAATTTTATCGTTAAGCGCAATTTCAACACTTTTTTTGTTTAAAAGTTTATCGTAATCGTTACTGCTTATGACACTGAATATGTCGTTGCCGATAACATCCTGTCGACGTAAAACCGAAGTTCCGAAGGCCTTATTAGCCCACGTAATGTGGTTGTCTCCTGACACGAATAATATCGGTGTCGACATCAAATCAAGCGCACCCGATTCGGATTGAGACATCATCTCAACGCCCTCAATCAATCGGGTATTGATATACCTTTTTGCCCTTTTATAAAACGCAAAAAAGGCAACCAATAATACGGCTAAAACAATAACACTTATTAAGAAAAATGTCTTATTGTAAAAAAACATTATCCCCGTTTGTATGGCAAAAACGGTAAAAAGTATCAAAAACACTAAATTAAAACCGAAACCGTTTTTCCTTTTCACAACATCACCCCTAGATGTCCATTATAATTGGCAAAATCATAGGACTGCGGCGAGTTTTTTCATAAAGAAATTTAGAAACACCGTCGCGTATTTTCCCTTTTATTGCATTTCTGTCGCGAATATTCGACATATACAGGCGCTCGAGTATATCTTCTGATAAATCGACTATTTCGCCCATTAATTCTTCCGATTCTTTAACATAAACGAAACCGCGCGATACAACATCCGGACCCGAAACAACTTCACCCGAAACATAGTCCATAGTCATAACGATTATAATAATTCCGTGCTCTGCTAAATGTATTCTGTCGCGAAGAACAATACTTCCGACGTCGCCCACACCAAGACCATCCACCAGAACTCTACCCGCCTGTACTGTCTCGACACATTTAATACCTTTAGCACCTATTTCGAGCACGTTACCATTGGTGGCTATCATAATATTTTCTTCGGGTATGCCAACACTCTCTGCTAATGCAGAATGTTTTACAAGATGCTTCTGCTCACCGTGAACGGGAATAAAATATTTCGGTTTCACAATACTGAGCAACAATTTAAGTTCATCCTGACACGCGTGACCTGACACATGAACATCATACATTTTTTCGTATACAACATTGGCACCGCGTTTCATTAAAACATTTATTACCTTACCTACCAACTTTTCGTTGCCGGGTATGGGAGTTGCCGAAATAATAATCATATCCCCAGGTACGATTTCCACATTTCTGTGCTCACCCGATGCGATACGGTGAAGCGCCGACATAGGTTCACCCTGACTGCCCGTAGTTATAATTACCAACTGTTCGGGTGTGTATTTCTTTATTGTCTCAATATCAATAAGAACGCCATCGGAAACCTTAAGATACCCTAATTGCGAAGCGATATTAACGACATTTATCATACTTCTTCCCGAAACCGCAACCTTTCTGCCGCAACGCACCGCTTCATCAATAATTTGTTGGATACGGTGTATGTTAGAAGAAAATGTTGCAACTATTATTCGGTGTTTACCCGCCTTTTTGAAAAGGTTAGCAAAAGATTCTCCAACAATTCGCTCAGATGCAGTAAAGCCGGGACGTTCTGCATTTGTGGAATCGGCAAGACAGGCAAGTACACCCTCTTTACCGAGTTCGGCAAAACGTGCCATATCAATCACCTTATCATCAATCGGTGTGGCATCAATTTTAAAGTCACCCGTCTGCACAATAAGACCTGCAGGGCATCTCACCGCTACCGCTACTGCATCGGGTATTGAGTGGTTAACGTGTATAAACTCAACAGAGAAAGCGCCGAGTTTTATAATATCTCCCGGCTTTACCACATTGAGTTTCGCCGAAGAATGTAATTGATGTTCTTTAAGTTTTCCTTCTACAAGACCTAAGGTCAGGCGTGTGCCGTATATCGGTAGATTGAAATTTTTAAGAAGATACGGTATAGCACCGATATGGTCTTCGTGACCGTGTGTAAGTACCAGACCTTTTATTTTATCCTTATTTGCAAGTACAAAAGTAAAATCAGGTATAACAATATCAATACCCGGTGTTTCTTCATCGGGGAACGACATACCGCAATCCACCAAAAACATATCATCACCGTACTGATAAAGTGTAATATTCTTTCCTATTTCATCAAGGCCGCCGAGTGGCACAACGCGTACAGGTAAAGTCTGCTTTTGTCTGTTAGCACCGTTATAATTTTTCTTAACGTTTTTCTTCGGCACAGTATTTTTTGAAGCAGTTTTCTTTTTTGATACACTGCTTTTTGTATTTCTATATTCTTTTTTCTTGTTATCGTTCTTTTTCTCGGTCTTTGTGTTTTTTCCGAGGGATTTCTGCATCAAATGTTTTCCTCCAATATTTTAAATATATTTATATATTATTATCTTAAAACTATACAATTAATCACTATATATTCTACAGTTTAACAGGTGCACTTGTCAAGTAAAATAGTAAATTCATTTATAGTATTGCTTATTTCCAAAAATTCTAAACAAAAAACCCGACCAATCGGTCGGGTTTTAAACAATTTAGAACTCTGCATATCCTGTTGTTCTCGGGAAGGGTAAAACATCACGTATATTCTGAATTCCTGTCATATACATAATAAGTCTTTCAAATCCAAGACCGAATCCCGCGTGTTTTGCGCCACCGAAACGGCGAAGGTCAAGATACCAGTCATAGTCTTCGGGGTTAGCGCCGATTTCCTTGATACGCTCAAGTAATAGTTCTTCGCGCTCTTCTCTCTGGCTTCCGCCGATAATCTCACCAATACCTGGAACCAAAACATCTACCGCCGCAACGGTTTTGCCATCATCATTCAGTCGCATATAGAATGCCTTGATTTCTTTCGGATAATCGGTTACAAACACAGGCTTTTTGAATATTTCCTCGGTTAAATAGCGCTCGTGTTCTGTCTGCAAATCACAACCCCAACTAACAGGATACTGAAATTTATGACCACTGCTTTCGAGCATCTTGATAGCTTCTGTATAACTTACTGTAGCAAAATCGGCTTCGATTACCGAACTCAATTTTTCTTTAAGTCCTGCTTCAAAATGCTGTTCGAAGAAGTTTAGTTCATCGGGACAGTTATCAACCACAAACTTGAGCACGAATTTAAGCATATCACGCGCAAGTTCCATATCTTCCGCCAAATCAGCGAAAGCAATTTCGGGTTCTATCATCCAAAATTCTGCCGCGTGACGAGCAGTGTATGATTTTTCGGCGCGGAAGGTAGGACCGAAGGTATAAACCTTACCGAACGCAAGTGCCATACATTCTGCTTCAAGTTGTCCCGAAACGGTCAAAGAAGTGGGTTTGCCGAAGAAATCTTCAGAAAAATCCACGTTGCCTTTATCATCTACGGGCGGATTTTCGGCAGGTAAAGTAGTTACTCTGAACATTTCTCCTGCGCCTTCGGCATCAGATGAAGTAATAAGCGGTGTATGGGCATAAACGAAACCGCGTTCCTGGAAGAAAGTGTGGATTGCGTAAGCTGCCACAGAGCGCACTCTGAACGCCGCGGAGAAGGTATTTGTACGCGGACGCAAATGTTGTATAGTTCTCAAAAATTCTAAAGAATGGCGCTTTTTCTGAAGCGGATAGTCAGGTGTTGAAGCGCCTTCAACATTAACTTCCTTTGCTTGTAATTCACAGGGTTGTTTCATTTCGGGAGTAGCTACCAGAACACCTGTAACGCTTACCGCGGCACCGACATTCTGCGAAATGATTTCATCGAAATTTTCTACGTTTTCTTTATCTAATACAACCTGCAAACCTTTAAAGCAGCTGCCATCATTAATCTCCATAAAAGCAATATTTTTTGACTGACGGATAGTTCTTACCCAACCGCAGACTGTAACGGTTTTCTGGTCATACTCTGCAGTGGCGCCAAAAAGATTTACTATTTCTGTTCTTCTCATAAAAACAACTCCTAACAAAACTATTATACACAAAATTTCAAAAAGGTCAATTTCTATATTGCTATATTTTTAATAATATTGTAAAATATTTAGAGATCAACCAAAAAATCGGAGGATTTTTAATGACTCAGGCAGATATTCGCGACAAAATTATAGAAAAAGACTTCGGTCAGATGAATAATATGCAACTGAAAGCTGTTACTGCCGCACTTGGCCCTGTTTTAATTCTGGCTGGTGCGGGTAGCGGTAAGACAACTGTGCTTGTAAACCGCATATCCTACCTTGTTAAATACGGAAATGCTTATAAAAACGCTTCAGAGCCATTACTTAACAACCAGGAAATATCTGCAGCCAAAGAGTTTTTAGATGGCAAAACCGAATATATAGACCCCACCCCTTTTGCAGTAAGTCCCGCAAAACCTTGGGAAATTCTTGCGATTACCTTTACTAACAAAGCGGCAAACGAGTTAAAGGAACGAATAGGTCTCAAACTCGGCGAACAGGCAGATGATGTCTGGGCGGGTACGTTCCACTCGATATGCGGCAAAATTCTGCGCCGACATGCCGCAAAAATCGGCTATACTTCTCACTTTACAATATACGATACCGATGACCAGAAGAAAATCATAAAAGAAATTATGAAAGAAAACGGCATCGAAGAAAAAATGTTGCCTGTAAAGTCCGTTTTATCGGCAATTTCACGCGCAAAAGACAAGCTTATCACACCTGATGAGTATCTGTCCGACAACTCTTCTTACCGCGACAACACAATAGCCAAAATATATAAAAAGTACTGCATAAAAATGCTTAATAATGATGCGATGGACTTTGATGATATGATAAATAATACCGTCAAGTTGTTCCGCGAAAATCCTGATGTACTTGATTACTATCAGAACAAATTCAAATACCTTTTGGTAGATGAGTATCAGGACACCAACCACGCGCAATACGTACTTATAAGTCTTTTGGCCGAAAAACACAAAAATATTTGTGTTGTTGGTGATGATGACCAGAGTATTTACCATTTCCGCGGCGCTACCATTGAAAACATTTTGAATTTTGAAGAAGATTTCCGCGGTGCCAATGTTATTCGCCTTGAGCAGAATTACCGTTCAACAGGAAATATTTTAAATGTGGCAAATGCCGTAATCAAGAACAATACCGGCAGAAAAGGTAAAAATCTGTGGACCGAAAACGGAGACGGAAGCAAGGTAACACTGTACAGCGCTTTTGATGAAAAAGATGAAGCATCTTACATAGCCGACAGAATTCTTGAAAATGTACGGGACGGTGCTAAATTCTCCGACCACGCCGTTCTCTACAGAATGAACGCGCAATCA
>JAZNUZ010000155.1:0-2764 GCA_045592605.1 Acutalibacteraceae bacterium | reverse complement strand
CATTTCCGACCTTAATATCAAGCTTCTCTAAATTTGAAATACCCAAAGAAATTTTATCGCTGCTTAGTCTTTCCGGCTCACTATCAAGCGGACTGACTAAAACAGAATTACCATTTATTTCCAGAACTGTGGCAACAAATTTTTCTTCTACATTTATATATTCGTTCTGCCATAGTTCATCAATCGTTTTATTTCGGTCACTGCCAAAATAAACTCGTGTTTTTTTATAAGTACTATCAGCTGACACTCTGTTCCAATCAACAATTCTGTAAGTTAAAGCAACATAGTCTCTAGTGCCGCCATCATCAAGGTGTCCCTTTGGAATTGGGACAAACAAAACAGCGAGTAACAAAACGGCGGCTACTACAGGTATCCATATTTTCTTTTTCATTATGGCACACCCCTTAATCAATCATACAAAAATTCATAATCGGGCAAAGACTTCCATTCTTCAGTTCCAATCAGTATATCGCGTATGCCTTTGCAGGTATCAAGGAATTTTTGCCCTTTTTCATCATTAGTTTCATAGGATAGAACCGTTTCAGGTACGGTGACTGTTTTGTGAGTATCACCCGTTTTTACAGACAAAATCAAGGTCATATAGGGCGTTGACACACCGTTTCCGTGCGGATTATATTCATCGGGATAAGATTCAATATCAAGTTCTTTTATAAGTTTCCAAATACTTGCCCATTCTTCGATAGAGAGTTCAAGATGGGTTGTATAATCCTTTGGGTTGGTGGCATCTTTTGTTTTTATAAGTGTACCCGTTTTACTGTCATAAGAACTTATGCCGTAAACATCCCACGTGAGCGAAAAGGAAAAATTTTCGATATTATCATCTACCCAATCTCCCCCATATCTTGCCCACAAAATAATTTCTTTTAATTTATCTATTTGGATTTGTGTCAGTTCCGCCTGACCTTTATCACAGCGAACAAAACCTTCGGTAATATTTATGCCGTAATTTGTGCCAAACTCGGTGTCTACCCTATATTGCGGTAAGCATTTACAGATTTTTTCTTTATCATAATCCAAATTTGCAAGTATGTCTGTCATAGTAACAGAGTTTCCCGACATAAATGTAAACTTTTCATCATCATCAAAATAGATTGTAGTCATCGTATTTCCGCAATACCCGGAGACAGGATTTTTCACAGTCTGCGCCACTTTAGCAGCCTTATGCTCGTGGTCTTTGTTTTGCAAAATGTTATTATAATGCAACAAGATATCTTCCTTGTTTTCTGGTGTTTTATCCTTTGGGATTTCTATCATAATATGCCATTCTGCCATATCACAGGTTCCGGCTCCCCGCAAAATAGAACGGATGCTTATCTGGAGTTTTGCATCGGTGTCGATTTTCACAAAGTCAACATTATGTCTGATTGAGCCGCTGCCTTCTTCGAGTAAAACCATTATGACATTGTTATTTTGGAAATACTCATCGTTATACTTGTCACACGCATCAAGAAAACCCATTGTAGTGTCGGCAAATATTTCGCTCTTTCTTTGAAGGTCGTATCGGTCCTTATTGGCATCGTAATACTCGCTCAGTTCTTCGGCAGAGCGAATAACAGTAAGTACAGGATATACAACTTCTTCGTGATATCCGTTTGTTCTGATATACTGTACGCCAAAGTCTACCTTCTGCTCCGGTGTACCTTTGCCGACATTCCCAAAAACACCGCCAAAAGCAAGAGCGGTGATAATAGAGAGAACAACTACTATGCTAATAACACCTATAAATATAATTCGCTTTTTATTTGTCATTTACCGACACCCCTTTTTCAGTATGCTATTCCAAGTAACTCTAACAGTTCTCGTGTCCTTTTTTCAGAAAGATATGTTTTAACACCACTATCTGTATTGTACAACTGGCCATAAGTCATTACAAATTGAATTTCATCACCGCCAGAAGTCTTAAAATATATTTTAAGTCCTGATTTTTCCCCCGAATCGTCTTCTGCCGAAGAGTTGCCAAAGTCTATTGTTTCATCCTTCAAGGCGGCATCAGTATCGGATGCTCCCGGTTTCATATTATAGTGCAAATCTGTGAAGGCAGAATAAATTTGATTGATTTTATCGATATCTGTGATTTTTTCATATACATTATAGCCGCTAATCTCAACCGAAACGAAACCAACATCGCTGTCTGCCATATTTTCCGACTTGTTTTCGGGTTGCGCGTTTCCTTTATTGGTATCTGACAACAAAGGGAAAACAGTCAGCGAACATACCGCCAAAACCACACAAAGCGGAACGCAAAAAGTAATAACCCGTTTGCGTTTTCGTTTGCGCTCTTTTATTCTATCTTCACTGCGGCGAAGCACTTCCGCCTTTATCTCTCCAAAATTTCTCATAATAGTAACTCACCATCTTTCCCAAGAATGATGCGAAGTTCACCTTTTGCGCGATACAAAAGATTATCTACTTGTTTTCTGTTTTTCTTTATAACCTTCCCTGTCTCTTCGTACGACAGGCCTTCAAAATAAATTAAATGTATAACCACACGCATATTCTCAGGTAACTTTGCAATAGCGGTATTGACTATCCGTTTTCGCTCATCATCAAGTATGACTTCTTCCATTGTTTTTTCATCACACGAAAACTCTTGTGTCTCGTATAATTCCGTAAAGTCAATAACCTTTCGGTGTTTTATGTAGTTTAAGGCGCGGCTACGGCCGAGCATAAACAAATAGGTTTTCAGCGTTACCTTGAAATTGTACCGATTTTTATTGACTATCAAATCCGAAAAAACATCGAT
>JAZNUZ010000154.1:0-13566 GCA_045592605.1 Acutalibacteraceae bacterium | reverse complement strand
ATTAAAAATCTTTTGAGCGGTACAAAAAGTAAACTTTTAGGCAGCATAAATGAAAATATTGATTTACTCGAAGACATCTGCACTTTGATAGATAATGCTATAATTGACCAACCGCCACTCGCAGTAAAAGAAGGCGGAATTATAAAGGATGGTTATAACGCAGAGGTTGATGATTTGCGCAAAGCGGTCGAAAACGGCTCAGGATATATTGCCGAGATTGAAACGGCCGAGCGTGAAAAAACAGGCATCAAAAACCTTCGTGTACGCTATAATCGGGTGTTTGGATATTATATAGAAGTTACCAATTCTTTTCTTGATAAGGTGCCCGAGCATTACATAAGAAGACAGACACTTACAAATTGCGAAAGATTTGTTACCGAAGAACTCAAAAAGGTAGAAAGTCACGTGCTTGGCGCAAAAGAGAGAATTACGGCGCTTGAATATGAAATTTTCTGTGAAATCAGAAATAAAACCGCCGAACAGGTGCTGCGTTTCCAGTCTACCGCCGCCGCACTCGCTGCGCTTGATGTACTTTGCTCTTTTGCCACCATAGCGGTAGATAATTCCTACTGCCGCCCGAAACTCAATAACGAAGGCGTTATAACAATCAAGGGCGGACGTCATCCTGTTGTTGAAAATGTACTTAAGGTGCCGTTTGTATCAAACGATACTTTTCTGAATTGCGATACCGACCGCGTGAGCATTATTACAGGACCTAATATGGCGGGTAAATCTACATATATGCGACAGGTTGCAATTATATCAATTCTCGCACAAATGGGTTCGTTTGTTCCCGCCCAATCGGCAAATATAGGTATAGTTGATGCGGTATTTACCCGTGTTGGCGCATCGGATGATTTAGCAAGTGGACAGTCCACATTTATGCTTGAGATGAACGAAGTTGCCAATATACTTAAAAATGCCACCAGAAACAGTTTGCTTATATTCGATGAAATAGGTCGCGGAACATCTACATTTGATGGTATGGCTATTGCAAAAGCTGTGCTCGAATTTGTAGCAAATAAAAAAACACTCGGTGCAAAGGCACTGTTTGCAACCCACTATCATGAACTCACACAGTCGGAAAACGAAATTGATGGAGTAAAAAATTATAACATTGCCGTTAAAAAACGCGGTGATGATATTATATTCCTGCGCCGTATAGTACGCGGCGGTGCGGATGAGAGTTACGGTATTGAAGTTGCTAAACTTTCGGGCATACCCGAAAGCGTTATAAACAGAGCAAAGGTTATACTAAAAGATGTTCTCATAAACGGTGTGACAGCACCCGCAAAAATAGAAACTGTATCGAATGCACAGGTATCAATGGAAAGCGTTAATGCCGAAGCTATTTATAACGAACTCAAGGCAATAGATGCAGACACTCTGACACCTATTGAAGCACTGAAAATATTATACGATTTATCCGATAAAGCAAAATCATTATAATGAAAGGAGATACCGCTATGCCAAATATTAAGGTTTTACCAAAAAATATTGCCGAACTTATAGCTGCGGGTGAAGTAGTTGAACGCCCGGGAGCAGTTATTAAAGAATTGGTTGAAAACTCAATAGATGCAGGAGCCGACAAGATTACGGTCGAAATAAAGCGTGGCGGTACACTCTATATGTCGGTAAGGGATAACGGTTGCGGTAT
The DNA here is from genome assembly GCA_045592605.1 of Acutalibacteraceae bacterium. Lineage (GTDB taxonomy): Bacteria > Bacillota > Clostridia > Oscillospirales > Acutalibacteraceae > SIG565. The sequence continues at coordinate 11,909 of JAZNUZ010000154.1, read as the reverse complement.
AGAGCGCGAAGATGTCCCCACCGCTTTTATGCGCCACGCTACAAGCAAAATAGAAAGCCAAAGCGACCTTGACGCAATATATACATTGGGCTTCCGCGGTGAAGCACTTGCGGCTATTTCTGCCGTATCAAAAACCGAAATTATAACAAGGACAAAGAATTCGCCCGATGGCACACGTTGTGTGGTTGAAGGCGGTGTACAAACAGTTCTTGAAGAAGTCGGTTGTGATACGGGCACCATCATAATAGTACGCGACATTTTTTACAACACACCCGCGCGTATGAAGTTTTTAAAGAGTGATGTTACCGAAGCCAATCATATAGCGGCAATTATTGACCGCATGGCGCTTTCGCACCCTGAAATAGCGTTCAGATTTATTCGCGACGGAAAACAGGTGCTCAGTACTGCGGGGGACAATAATTTAAACAACGTTATTTATTCTGTACTCGGCCGCGATTTTGCATCATCACTGATTTCGGCAGAAGATGAAATCGATGGCATACGGGTCAGTGGTATGGTATGTAAGCCGGTTTATTGCAAACAAAACCGAAACGGTGAATTTTTCTTCCTTAATGGCAGACTTATCCGTTCAAATACCGCTATGGCGGCGCTCGAACAGGCGTATAAAAATTCTGCTATGGTGGGAAAATTTCCTTGTTGTGTTCTCTTTATTGATGTACCGCCCGAAACGGTTGATGTAAATGTTCATCCATCAAAAACCGAAGTGCGCTTTTCCGATGAGAGAAAAATATTCAATGCCGTTTACTATACAGTAAAAAATGCATTGGCAAAAGGGGATACACGCCCCGAAATTAAAATAAAAAGCACCTTTAATCCATATGCCCCCGTATATAATGAAAAGGAACATATACAGACCGAAATAAAGGTAGAGCCGAAACCTATAAAGAATATATTTGAAACGGTGGTAATCCCTGACAGGAAAACCGAAAAGCCGCTGACTTTTGAAAGCCCTAAGCCTACCCTTATTGACCTGCCCACAGTAGAGCCGAAAGAAGAAAAGGAAACTGTAGCGGCACCGATAGTATCAGAAGAGAAAAAAGAAATAATTAAAACTGCCGATGTCAGATATATCGGTCAGGCATTCAGTACATATATAATTGCCGAAATGGATGGCGAAATTTATTTTATAGATAAACACGCCGCACACGAGAGAATGCTTTTTAATGACTTAAAAGCCAACGGTGAAGTGCAGATACAGAATTTGCTCACCCCAATCACATTAACTCTTACAAAGGAAGAATATTCGGCGGTTGTAAATAATACCGAGACACTTATGGAAACGGGATTTGATGTTGAAGATTTCGGAAACGGCACGATAATCGTAAGGGCGGTCCCTGCAGTGCTTAAAGATGAAAATATAAATCTTATTATAAGTGAAGTAGCCGAAAAATTGTCACTGTCATATTCATCCGAAGTATCAAAGGTGGATGATATTTTCCATACAGTTGCCTGTAAAGCGGCAATCAAGGGAAATAAATTTACAACCGATTATGAACTAAAAGCATTGGCGGAGAAAATACTCAGTGATAATGATATAATGTATTGTCCGCACGGGCGCCCGGTTGCTTTCAGGCTTACAAAACGTGAGCTTGAAAAATATTTCGGCCGTACGGGAAGTGTAGGAATTTGAGAGAGAACGGTATGAAAAAAATCCCGCTTATAGCCGTTGTGGGCCCTACCGCATCGGGAAAATCAGATTTGGCTATAGAATTGGCTAAAAGATATAACGGAGAAATTATATCTGCCGATTCTATGCAGATATATAAAGGTATGCCGATAGCATCAGCCGTGGTAACTAAGGATGAAATGCAGGGGATAGAGCATCATCTTGTTGAGTTTTTGGATAATAACGAAACCTTTTCGGTGGCAGATTATGTAAACTTGGCTAAAAGTAAGATTTATGAGATATATTCAAAGGGAAAGCAGCCAATATTGGTTGGCGGAACTGGACTTTATGTAAACTCGCTTGTTGATGGTATAAGTTTTGGTGATGAAGATGAAGATAATTCTGTCAGAGAGCGCCTAAAAGGCGAACTTGAGACCTTCGGTGCCGGATATATGCTCGAAAAACTAAGGACGGTTGATGCTAAAACAGCTGAAAAACTGCATCCCAACAATACTCGTAGAATTATACGCGCTTTAGAAGTTTATAAAAAAACGGGTATTACCTTTTCAAAGCAGAACGAACTCTCAAAGCAGGGCGAGTCACCATACGATACTGTTATGATAGGTATAACCTACAAGTCTCGCGAAAAACTATATGATAGAATCAATCTAAGGGTTGAGCGAATGATAGAAAAAGGACTTGTTGCCGAAGCCGAAACCACACTCGCATTACCGAGCGGTGTAGGTGCCGCACAGGCGATAGGTCATAAAGAAATACATAGATTTTTAAAAGGTGAAACCACTTTGCAAGAAGCTATAGAAACACTTAAAGTGCAGACAAGGCATTATGCAAAGCGCCAACTCACCTGGTTTAGAACTCGCACGGACATCGAGTGGATTTATGCCGACTGCGAAGATACTCTAAGTGCCGCAGTAGAAATTATTGAAAGGAGACTGAAAAGGTGAAAAAATCAAAGATAATTTTAAGTTTACTTTGCATTTTGTTGTCGGTCTTCCTTATCTATCAAGGTTATGCGGTACTGTATAACCCAATCACTACCGAAATAGTAAATATAGATGAAGCGGTTGACGGAATTAATATTACGGGGATTATTATAAGACAGGAAGAAATAATCAAAAGTCAGAAAAGCGCGGCAATGCATTTTGAGATAAATGATAATGAGCGTGTTTCTTCCGGCGGAGTAATAGCCAATATATATTCCGATTTGTCCCAGTCGGTAGCGGCGGCAGAGCTGAGCGAAATCGAAGAAGAAATCAAGAACATTGAAGAAATACACAAATATAACGACCTGAATGCAGTTGACCTTGGCACTTTGAATGCTAAGATTTACGATTCATTTAATGTAATTGCAACAGCCACTTCAACAGGTAAATTTTCTTCGGTAGATAACGAAAAACAGGAAATGCTAACCTTAATGAACCGCAGAAAAATAGCAACAGGTCAAGAAATAGATTTTAGCGCTCACTTAGCGGAACTAAAACAGAGAAAACAGACCGTGTCTGCGGCAATAGGACAACCTATAGGGGTTTTACGCGCAGAAAAATCGGGATATTTTGTATCGGTTACCGATGGATATGAGAGCATATTAACACCGGAAAATCTGGATGAAATAACACCTGAATTTTTATCAGAAATGAAGCCCGAAACAACCGATGAGCAAACGACAGTCGGAAAACTTGTATCGGACTATACCTGGTATATAGCAGCAGAAGTTTCAATAAACGATTCACTTAACTTTAAAACGGGTGATAAACTTACAATAAATACATCTCTTAAATCAAACCCCGAATTATCGGTTACGGTGCATGGTATAAATATGTCACTTAATTCCGACCGCGCGGTTATTATATTTTCGTGTCAGGAAATAAGCGGAGAACTCTCCAGTATGCGAAGCGGGAATATGACTGTGGTCAAAAAGAAATATTCGGGATTCTCGGTAAGCAGTAAAGCACTTCGTGTTGTCAACAAACAAGTAACTGCAGAAGATGGCACAGTAAGTGAAAAACACGTTACGGGAGTTTATGTTGTGAATGGCTTTACGGCAAATTTTGTCCCTGTGAATATTATCTATACCTATGGTGACAGAGCTATTTGTGAAAAGATACAACAAGATGGAAATCTGAAACTCTATGATGAGATTATTGTAAAAGGAAAAAACATTTATGAAGGAAAAGTTATTGAATGATATATTTGATGAAAATTATAAGGATATAACCGAAAGAATAGCGGCAGCGGCAGAAAAATCGGGAAGAAAAGCTGAAGATATAATGCTTTTAGCGGCCACTAAAACGGTAAGTCCGGAACTCATCAATTACGCGATAGAAAAGGGTATAAAATACATAGGGGAAAATCGCGTTCAGGAGTTTTTATCAAAGGAAAATGCTGTCACAAGCAATGTGCATAAACACTTTATAGGCCATTTGCAGACCAATAAAGTAAAGGATATTGTAGGCAAGGTAGAATTGATTCAGTCGGTCGATTCATTGAGACTTGCCGCGGCAATATCAAAGGAATCAGAGAAGAAAAATATCGTTACCGATGTTCTGCTGGAAATAAACATTGGTAAGGAAGAAACAAAATCGGGATTTTTGCCCGAAGAGATTATGGATGCGTATGATGAAATATCCGAATTAAAGGGAATTTCTGTTAAAGGTCTTATGACAATCCCGCCACACATTGATGAAAATAATAAAAATACCCAATATTTTTCTAAAATGTACAAACTGTTTATTGACATACAGACTAAAAAAATGGATAATAATATAGAGATACTATCTATGGGTATGTCGGATGATTTTGAAACGGCAATAGAGTACGGCGCTAATATGGTGCGTGTCGGCACTGCCCTTTTCGGTAAGAGAGTTTATTAATTTTTAAGGAGTGTATATAATGGGACTTTGGGATAATGTTAAAAGCTTTATGAACATTGATTCGGGCGACTTTGAGGATGAAGAACTTGAAGGTATGAAACCTGAAAACGAAGAATTTTTCGGCGCAGGTGAAAAGAAAAGAGAACCGCGTATTTTCCAAAGTGAACGCAAAGGCCGTAATGCTTCGGCAGCATCATCTCAGATGCAGGTTGTAATTGTAAAACCCGACCATTTTGAAGATGTTACTATGATTGCAGACCATCTTAATGCCAGGAAAAGTGTTGTGCTTAACCTTGAAGCATCTAACCGTGAAACTTCACGCCGTATTTTAGACTTCTTAAGCGGTGTTGCTTATGCAAACGGCGGCAGTATCCGTAAGGTTGCAAACAGTACATTTATGATAGCGCCCAATGATGTTGATGTTATGGGCGAACTTATGATGGATGAGTACGGCAACTAATGGATACCGAGCTGTTAAGAGCCAGAGTAACCGATTTAAGAGATGCTTGTATGAAAAGCGGTGCGCCGCGATTTATGGGTTTCTTAAGTTCAGAAGAAGCGGAGTATGTAAAGAGTATACCGCAATATAATACTTCGTTTGTGTTTTTTGGTGGCGCAGATGACTGTGAACGCGTTTTTGTCTGTGTGTCTCCCGAAGGCTTTGAAGTAAGCAATTCGGCTTATCCTATAAGCGCTTTGACCTTCAGTTTCAGAAAAGAAGATATTCTCACCCATAGAGATTTTTTGGGTAGTTTTATGAGTCTTGGTATAAAGCGCGAAACGGTAGGCGATATACTTACAGAAAACGGCAGGGCGGTCGCTTTTGTTAGCAAAGATGTTGCAAGGTATATAACCGAGCAGACCACACGTGTAGGTCGCGTGGGTGTTACTGTGTCACAAGGTTTTGATTGTCCGTTACCGCCAAGGAAAGAAAAAATAAAAAAAACCGTTACCGTAGCTTCCAGCCGACTTGATTGTGTGGTAGCCGCTCTTATAAACACTTCACGCGGTACTGCGGCAGACCTTTTGGCAGACCGACTGGTATGTGTGAATTCCGTTATAACCGATAAGGCAACAAAACTGATAGTCGGTGGGGATAAAATTTCTATCCGTGGATACGGAAAATATAATGTGCTATCGGTAGATGGTACTACCCGTAAGGGCAGAACCGTTTTAATAGCAGAAAGATATTAAATAGGGGGAATTGTCAATGTTTTCTTCAAATGATGTCAGAGACATAAAATTTTCTAAAGCCATGGGTGGCTATAAACAGGAAGAGGTAGATAACTTCCTTGATGGTGTCGAAGATGATTACCGCCAGTACGAAGCTCAGCTGAAGGCTTTGGAAGAAAAGGTAAAAACCTTGTCTGCAGAAAATGAGCAACATAAAACAGCTCAGTCGAGCCTTCAGAATGTACTTATTTCTGCGCAACAGTTGGCAGATAACATAGTAAATGATGCAAAACTCAAGGCAGAAAAGATTCTCGAAGATGCCAAGGCGGCGGCTGAAGTGGCTACTGGCGAAGCCAGGGAAATGCTTGTTAATTTTGATGAAAAATTGGCAGAAAAACGCGTAATAGCCCAAAAAGAGATGGACAATATAATCGAAAAATCCGAAGCCAAGAAACAAGCTACCGAAGCGGCAGCGGCCGATGCGGTTAAACGTGAACAGGCTTTGTTTGATAAATTGAGAATTGAAGTATCATCCTTCAAATCCGAAATGATGGAACTTTACAAAAGACATATTGAACTTATCTCTAAAATGCCGGACTGTGTTGCTATGGATGCGACTCGCGCTGCAGAGGCTGTAGCACTCGAAATAGATAAAAAGCCCGATTTAGAGCAGTTCATAAAACTGGAAGAGCCGGAAACAGTCGAAGAAACAGAAATTGTCGCAGAAGTAGTAGATGAAACAGAAGAAATAGTGGAAGAATCTTTAACACCCCCAACAGACGAAGGCTTTGTAGTCAGTGCTCCCGAAATCGAAGAAGAAACCGAAGAAACAGATGATGAAATCGGCTTTTCAAATAGCTTTTTCGGCAAAACCAAGTAAGTTTTAGGGTGAATTGTTTTGATTTCTTATATTTTAGCAGGTGTTACGGCACTGCTTTTGTTGGGAATTGACCAGATTACTAAAATTTTGGTTAGCACAAACTTTGCGCTCTACCAAGAATTCCCGCTTGTAAAGGGATTGCTTAATTTTTATTACATACACAATACAGGCGGTGCCTGGGGTGTGCTTAGCGGCTACACAGGTCTGCTTATATTGGTTACCGCAATTATTATGATAGTCTGTGTTTTCTGGCTTGTTCTCCGAGGCAGAAAGCACAAACTACTGTTCTGGGCGGCAAGTCTTATAATGTCGGGCGGTATAGGAAATATGATTGACCGCATTTTCAGAAACGGACAGGTTATAGATTTTTTGCAGTTCGGCTTCTGGACCGATTTCCCGATATTTAATATTGCCGACTGCGGTATAGTAATCGGCTGCGGTTTATTGCTTTTATATTTTGCGCTTGATACTGTAAAAGACATAAAAAAACGGAAAACAGAAAATGGAAACACTTAATATAGTATGTGAAAATGAAGACTCTGGGCGAATAGATGCATTTTTGTCCGATAAATTAGAACTTACACGTTCTCACATTGTCAAACTTATTGAACAGGGAAACGTAACAGTAAACGGTAAGTGTGCCACTAAAAGCATCAAGGTAAAAGTGGGCGACAACATTTGTGTTAATATTCCAGATGCGGTGCCGCCGAGCGTTACGGCAGAAAATATACCACTCCACATAGTTTATGAAGATGAACATCTTCTGGTTGTTAATAAGCCGAAAGGGATGGTTGTGCATCCTGCGGCAGGGAATTATAACGGTACGCTTGTTAATGCATTGCTCTGGCATTGCAAAGGAAATCTGTCGGGCATAAACGGGGTGATGCGCCCCGGTATTTTGCATCGTATAGATAAAGATACAAGCGGACTTTTAATTGTAGCAAAAAATGATTTTGCACATAATTTTTTAGCTGAACAGATAAAAGAACATTCTTTCACAAGAGAATATGAAGCGATAGTTTACGGTAATGTAAAAAGCCAGAAGGGTACTGTTGATGCACCGATAGGCCGACACCCGGTTAAGCGTAAGCAAATGGCGGTCACCCACGAAAATTCGAAGAGTGCCGTCACACATTATGAGACTATTGAGCGGCTAAACGGGTTCACGCATATAAAATGTATACTCGAAACGGGGCGGACACATCAGATAAGGGTGCATATGGCGTATATCGGTCACGCTGTGGCGGGGGATGCTGTATATGGGCCGTCAAAGGTAATAACCGAACTTGCCGGACAATGTCTACACGCGAGAAAAATCGGATTTATTCATCCGAAAACCAATGAATATATGGAATTCAGTAGCGCTTTACCGGATTATTTTACCGGATTTTTAAATAAGAATAGAAAATAGTGTGTTTTAGGAAAGGAAAAATGTGTACTATGGACAAGCAAACCGAAAAACAATTAGAACAAATAGCCTGTAAAGTACGTATGGGTATATTGGAAGGCATTCACGCCGCAAAGGCGGGACATCCCGGCGGCTCACTTTCTTGCGCTGATATACTTACGTATCTTTACTTTAATAAAATGAATATAGACCCAGCAAATCCTAAAAAGGATGACAGAGACAGATTGGTATTATCAAAGGGTCACGCCGCACCGGCACTCTATTCGGTGCTCGCGCATCGTGGATTTTTCTCTACAGATATTCTTAAAACACTCAGACAGATTGGCTCCATTTTACAGGGCCACCCGGATATGAAGCATATACCCGGTGTTGATATGTCTTCTGGCTCTTTGGGACAGGGTATTTCTGCGGCAGTAGGCATGGCGCTTTCGGGAAAACACTTCGGTAACGATTACCGCGTGTATACTATACTTGGAGACGGTGAAAGCGAAGAAGGACAGGTTTGGGAAGCTGCTATGTTTGCCGCAAATAAAGGCCTTGATAATCTTACCGCGTTTATCGATTTAAACAATCTTCAGATTGATGGTACGGTTGAAGAAGTAAATTCACCGCTGCCACTCGATAAAAAGTTTGAAGCATTTAATTGGAACGTAATTGTTATTGATGGTAATGATTTTAATGAAATAGAAGCAGCTGTCAATAAAGCAGAGACCCTTAAGGGTAAGCCTACCGCAATTATAGCAAAAACCGTTAAGGGTAAGGGTGTTTCCTTTATGGAAAATTCGGTTGGTTGGCACGGTGTGGCACCGGGCGATGAAGATTATGAAAAAGCAATAGCCGAGCTTTCAGCTCAGTTTGAACAGTTGCAGTAAGGGGTGGACAAAATGGCAGATGTAGTTAAAAAGGCAACCCGCGAAGGATATGGCGCGGCGCTTGTAAAGCTTGGCGAAAAGCACGATGATTTTCTTGTAATGGATGCAGACCTTGCTGCTGCTACAAAGTCGGGTATGTTCAAAAAGGCTTTCCCCGATAGATTTTATAACTGCGGAATTGCAGAACAGAATATGGCAAGTATCGCCGCAGGTATTGCCGCAACAGGCAAAAAGGTGTTTATAAGTTCCTTTGCAATGTTTGCAGTAGGACGTGCCTTTGAGCAAATCAGAAACTCAATCGGTTATCCGCATCTTAACGTTAAAATATGCGCAACCCACGCCGGTATTTCGGTTGGTGAAGATGGCGCGACACATCAGTGTAATGAAGATATTGCTCTTATGCGCACCATTCCCGATATGGTCATTGTAAACCCTGCCGATGCAGTTGAAGCAGAAAAGGCAGTTATGGCACTTTATGATTATGACGGCCCGTCGTATGCACGTTTCGGCAGACTTGCAGTTCCGGTAATTTTTGATGATGATTATAAGTTTGAAATCGGTAAATCGGTGGAACTAAAGCCCGGTAACGATATTACAATTATTGCTACAGGTCTTATGGTTGCCGAAGCACTTGTTGCTTACGATTTACTCAAAGCAGACGGAATTAATGCCAGAATTATCAATATGGCTACAATAAAGCCGCTTGATAATGAAGCGGTACTCAAAGCAGCCAAGGAAACAGGTATTATCATTACCGCCGAAGAACATTCGGTAATCGGCGGACTCGGTAGTGCGGTTAGTGAACTGCTTAGTGAAGAATATCCCACACGTGTAATAAAAATGGGTGTAAATGATGAATTCGGTATGTCCGGCCCTGCAAATGCCCTGCTTGATAAGTACGGTCTTCGCGGAAAAGACATCGCCGCAAAAGCCAAGGCGGCTCTCGGAAGATAAAAATAAACGGAGAAAGTGAAAACTTTCTCCGTTTATTTATTTGCTGTTTTTTCTAAAAGATAAGTAACTTTCAAGTATCATAACCGCCGCTACGGCATCGACCGTTTCCTTGCGCCGTTTACCGCGCGTGTCGGTAAAGTTAAGCGCCGTATGTGCCATAACGGTTGTGCAACGCTCGTCCCATAAAACAACATCAAGCCCGGTTTCCTGCTTTATTTTTTCGGCATCTTCCGTGCACTCTTCGGCGCGGAAACCGAGTGAACCATCCATATTTTTAGGAAGTCCGACAACTATTAATTCGGCAAAATTTTCCTTAGCCGCCGCCGCTATTTTTTTGATTCTTTTCTCTCGGTTATATTCGGTTATAACCGCTTTTGGAAATGCGAAAGTCTCACTTTTATCGGAAACGGCAATTCCTGTTCTTGCATTTCCTAAATCGACCGACATAATTATCATTGTTTAATCCGCCTTTATTATAGATGTTATTTTGCTTTTCTTAGGTAAAAGTTCTTCCGATAGGTGAGAAGCATCGTTTAAAAATTCTATACGACAGTTTAATTTATCATCGAAAACAAATTTCGATACGGCAGTGTTGTCACTCCAATTGATATTGTTCAGATGCCTGATATCACCTTTGGTAAGTCGGCATAAAAGACAACGTATTGCCGCACCGTGCGACGCGAGAGCGATACTCTTGCCTTTATTTTCTTGTATGATTTTTTTGACACCGCGCCAGATACGTTCATATACCTGCTTCATACTTTCGCCGCCGGGCGCACAAAAGTCATAAGGGGCGTCTGTCCAGGAAATCTCAACAAAAGGCCATTTGGCATATATATCCGGATAGGTCATATTCTCAATTTCGCCACCGCTAATTTCAATCAAATCGTTTTCTATTTCGAGTGGCAGGTGCTTCATGTCGGCTATTGCCTTCGCAGTTTTTTTAGCGCGTATAAGCGGACTTGAGAAAACGCGGTCAATATGTATATCACGAAACCTTTCGGCGAGACACACTATCTGTTTTTCACCGATATTTGTAATATCACTGTCGATATGTCCTTGGAAGCGACCTGTACGGTTGCCTTCGGCTTCGCAGTGCCGTATAACATATATAGTAGTCTCCATAAAATCACCGAAAATATTATACATTATCTATGAAAATAAAGCAATACTATTGACTAAAAATGCCGAAAGTAATATAATTTTATTAATATTTATGCAAAAGGGATGATTATTTTGAAAAAGATTTTTAACCGTATTTTTATCGATGGACTCGGCGGTATGGCGTTGGGGCTCTTTTCAACCCTTATCGTAGGCACGATAATATGCCAACTCTCAAAACTGTTGGGGAATAACATAGTTGCAGGTTATTTGTTGGCTATCGGAAATGCCGCAAAATCGGTTACGGGCGCGGGTATAGGTGTCGGAGTAGCCGTAAAATTAAAGGCATCTCCCTTAACTGCCGTTGCGGCGGCCGTTGCGGGTTTAGTAGGCGCTTTTCCGAATGTGGCGCTTGAAGCTATTAAAATCGGCACACCCGGTGAGCCGCTCGGCGCTTTTATTGCGGCGTATGTTGCGGTTGAACTCGGCGCTCTTGTGTCGGGCAAAACAAAACTCGATATACTTGTAACTCCGCTTTGTTGTGTTATCGGCGGCTCGGCAGTCGGTTTACTCATAGGACCGTATGTGTCCGCATTTATGTATTGGCTCGGTTCTCTTGTAAATATCAGTGTTGATACATATCCCGTTATTGGTGGTATCATAGTGTCTGTACTTATGGGTATATTCTTAACACTTCCTATAAGCAGTGCGGCAATCGGTATTTCTATGGGACTTACCGGTCTTGCGGCAGGTGCGGCGACTATTGGTTGTTGTTGCAATATGGTAGGTTTTGCCGTTATCAGTTATAGAGAAAATAAATTAGGCGGACTTATAGCACAGGGTGTTGGCACTTCAATGCTTCAGATGCCCAATATTGTGAGAAAACCACTTATCTGGCTTCCTGCTATTATTTCGAGCGCTATATTAGGACCTATCAGTTCTGCCGTTCTTAAAATGACAAGCACAGCCGTAGGCTCTGGTATGGGCTCCGCAGGTCTTGTAG
>JAZNUZ010000153.1:0-2747 GCA_045592605.1 Acutalibacteraceae bacterium | reverse complement strand
ACAGTTCTTTAGTGTCTGCCGTTATTAATTTTTCCTTGTTAGAATACGCGAATTATGATATAATTTTAAAAGACAAGCTGTTATAGGGGGATGGGATATGCCAAAGTTACTCGAACAAATCAAACACACTCTCGATGTTACAATTCCCGATAAAGAAGAATTAACACACGGGTTGCATCCAAAAATAGATTATGTACTATTGGTGCTCCGTAATATTTTTGTAGCGGTTGCGGTTTTGGTGTTTTTATCGGCACTCATTTTTGACAACGCTTATACTATACTCAAAGCGGTCGGCTATTTTTGCGGTGCCGCAGCCTATATCTTTGAATGTCTGGCAGTTACCGATTGCTTCAAAACTAAAGTTCCGCACACCGAAATGTTTATGGTATACTGTTTCGGTCCCCTTTATATTTTAATGGGACTTGGTTACATATTTTTGCATTAATAAAGTGTTTTCAGTACAAAAAGAGACTTTCAAAGTTTTTGTTTGATGGTCTTTTTATATTGATGTTTTAAATTTTGTGTGATACAATTGGTAATTGGGTGTTGATTTATGAAAAAAACATATTTATTTACTTTTATTGCGATTTTCTTTTGGTCTACAATGTCGGTAACGGCTAAATTGTTACTCGGTAGCCGTGAAAATCTTCAGGTGTTGTGGATTAGTTCTTTTTTTGCAGGATTAGTGCTTCTGATATTTAATATAGTAAAAGGGAAAATAAAAAAATTAAAGACCTATACTAAAAAAGATTGGTTAATTTCTGTTTTAATAGGTCTTCCGGGTATATTTTTCTATTACATATTCTTCTATGCAGGAACAAATATGATGCCGGCTTCCCAAGCCAATATAGTAAACTATTTATGGCCGATTATGTGTGTTGTGTTTGCTTGTATAATTCTTAAAGAGAAGGTAACCGTTAGAAAAATACTTGCAATTATAGTTTCCTTTTTAGGTATTTGCATTGTTATGGGAGATAGTTTTACCCATTTCGATGAAAAAATACTTTTAGGCGCGGGTTGTTGTGCCTTGGGTGCTGTATGTTATGGCTTGTATACCGCGCTTAATAAAAAATACGATTATGATAAAGACCTTTCTATGATGATTAACTATATAGTGGTTTTTATCATCACAACCGCAATTAATGTTATAAACGGCGATTTGTTTATACCGGGTACAGTTGAGTTTCTCGGTTTCCTATGGAACGGTGCGTTTGCTATGGCTGTTGCAAATACAGCGTGGATGTACGCGGTTTCATCAAGTAATACCGCAAGGGTAGCAAATTTAGCATATATAACACCCTTTATTTCTCTTGTGTGGACAACCGTGATACTTCACGAAGAATTTAAAATAAATTACCTTTTAGGCCTGATAGTGATTATTCTCGGTATTTTTATTCAGTTAAAAGATAAAAGCAGCGATAATAATTAGAACTATAATTCAATATTAATTGGCAATTTTCAAATAAGCGTGTAAATATCGAAACTATTGACATGGTGCGCTTTTTTGCTATAATGGATAATGCAGATGCGCAGAAAATAGCGACAAAGTTAAAGAAGGCGAAAATGTTTTCTTCCACGACATTCCGCTTATTGCTATTGAAGCTATGAAGGAACATGTAAAAGAAGCAATTCGTATTTTCAGTTTAGAGGTGTAAGAAAGTGAAAAAAGGTATTACAGTTGCGGGTACACTTATAGCCGATGTTTTCTATTTTATTGATACGTTTCCCAAAGAAGGTTTCCTTACAAATATTCGTTCGACAGAACTGAATGTTGGCGGTACAGGAAATATGATTTTGGACCTGGCAAAAATGGATAGCAATTTAACAGTTAAGGTTTGCGCTATTTTAGGTCAGGATGAACGTGGTCCACAAGTACTTTCAATGCTATCAGAGTACCCAAATATCGATACCGAAAATATCATATTGAACGGTCAAACTCCCACCACTATGGTAATGAATGCGCTTGATACAAAACAGCGTACATTCTTCTACAATGCAGGGGCCAGTGATGATTTTAATATTGATTCTATCGATTTTGAAAAGCTCAATACTAAAATCTTCCAACTTGAATATATTTTGCTTTTAAAACAGGTTGATATGCCTGACAGTGAATACGGTACCCACGCCGCAAGGATTTTGAAAACGGCTAAAGACCACGGTATGATAACTTCCATTGATATCGTGTCAGAGCAGAGCGAAAGGGCAAAGCATATCGTGAAATCTGCCCTTAAATACACCGATATTTGTTGTATAAACGAATCGGAAGCCGAAATGGTAACCGAAATCACCTTGACCGAAAATGGCGAATTAATAGAAGAAAATATCCGTAAGGCAATAGATAAAATTAAAGACTTCGGTGTTTCTAAATGGATTGTAATTCATGCACCAAAGATGGGATTTGGTTATTCTGTCGAAAACGATGAATTCATCGTTTTACCAAGTCTTAATCTGCCAAAAGATTACATTAAGGGTACAAATGGTGCGGGGGATGCATATTGTAGCGGTATCTTGTATGGCGCACATGAAGAAATGACATTAAAAGAATCAATGGAACTCGCCCGCGCGAGTGCAGCTTGTTCACTTTCCGAAAAGAACGGAACAGATGGTTTGAGACCGTATAAGGAAGTTCTTGAATTAGCAGAAAAATATAAATAATTTATGATTTACTCTTTACATTTGAGTGCTTTGTGTGTATTATAATATATACACGGAGGCATAGCTCAGTTGGTTAGAGTACTTGCTTGACA
>JAZNUZ010000152.1:0-3073 GCA_045592605.1 Acutalibacteraceae bacterium | reverse complement strand
GCGAAGAAGAAATGCTTTCTATCTTCCCTAATGTTCCCGAAGCTATACACAACACCACACGTGTTGCAGATGCTTGTAATTTCGATTTCGAATTCGGTAAAATAAAACTTCCCGTTTTTGATATCGGGGACAAAAACCATTACCAATATTTCAGAGAAAAATGCTATGAAGGATTATATAAAAATTATGGCAATAATCCGGACAGTAAAGTTATAGAGAGACTTGAATATGAACTCGAGATAATAGACAAGATGGGTTATGTTGATTATTATCTTATAGTACAAGATTTTGTAAATTATGCCAAAACTCACGGTATACCCGTAGGTCCCGGTCGTGGCAGCGGTGCCGCAAGTATCGCGGCATACTGCATAGGAATAACTGGTATCGACCCTATAAAATACAACCTTCTTTTTGAGCGATTTTTAAACCCTGAACGTGTTTCAATGCCCGATTTTGACATTGATTTCTGCTTTGTAAACCGCCAAAAAGTTATAGACTATGTTATTGAAAAATACGGCACAGACAGAGTTGCCCAAATTGTAACTTTTGGTACTATGGCGGCTCGTGCGGCGGTTAGAGATGTCGGTCGTGTAATGGATGTGCCCTACGCTCTATGCGATAAGGTCGCAAAACTCATTCCGCAGGAACTGAAAATTACAATTCCTGTAGCCCTTGAAAAATCCCCAGAGCTTAAAAGTCTATATGAAAATGATGAGTCGGTTAAGACGGTTATTGATATGGCTATAAAACTTGAAGGCTCTCCGCGAAATGCATCTACTCATGCCGCAGGTGTAGTTATTTCTGATAAGGCGGTTAATGAATATGTACCGCTCTCAAAAAACGATGATGCAGTTGTTACTCAGTATCCTATGACTGTACTTGATGAATTAGGTCTTTTGAAAATGGACTTTTTAGGTCTTAGGAATATTACCATCATCGATGTTGCTGAAAAGCGCATACGCGAAGAATATCCAGATTTTGATATTGAAAAAATACCGCTTGATGACAAATCTACACTCAGTATGATGGCAAACGGCTATACCGAAGGTGTTTTTCAGTTTGAAAGTGAAGGTATGAAAAACGTTCTTCGGCAATTTGTTCCCGAAAATATAGAAGACCTTATTGCTATTCTGTCTCTATACCGCCCGGGCCCTATGGACTCTATTCCAAAGTATATAAATAACCGACACAATCCTTCGGCGGTAACCTATGCTCATCCCCTACTCAAACCTATTCTGGAAGTTACCTACGGTTGCATCGTTTATCAAGAACAGGTTATGCAGATTTGCAGAAGTCTGGCAGGTTATTCGTTTGGTCGTGCCGACATTGTGCGCCGCGCTATGTCAAAGAAAAAACACGATGTTATGGAAAAAGAGCGCAAAGCCTTTATATACGGTGAAACCGACCAAAACGGAAACATTATATGTGAAGGTGCTATCAAACGCGGTGTTCCCGAAAACGTGGCAAGTGCCATTTTTGATGATATGTCGGCTTTTGCTTCTTATGCTTTTAACAAAGGTCACGCCGCAGCATACGGAGTAATCGCTTACAGAACGGCATATCTTAAATGCAATTATCCATCACAGTATATGGCGGCGCTTTTCTCAAGTGTACTTGACGGTACAGGGAAAATTTCACAGTATAACACTGAATGTAAGCGTCTTAATTTAAAATTGCTACCACCCGATGTAAATAAAAGCATGTCGGACTTTTACGGCAAAGACGGTGAAATACGTTTCGGCCTTTGCGCTATAAAAAATATAGGTGCAGGACTTATTGAACGTATAATTACCGAACGTAAAAACGGCGGTAACTTTACTTCAATGTTTGATTTTTGTTTGCGTGTCAGCGGTAAAGATTTTAATCGCCGTGCGCTTGAAACACTTATAAAAAGCGGCGCAATGGACTCTTTGGAATCCACGCGTAAGCAGATGCTATATTCTATCGATGCGGTATTGAACGCTGTCGACTCTGAAAAAAGATACCGTAGCGCCGGTCAGATTAATTTGTTTGACCAGACCGAAGAATATAGTGGTTTTGCTTTGCCAAATATCGAAGAAATGCCTAAGTCGGAATTGTTGCGACTGGAAAAGGAAGCTACAGGTATTTTTCTCTCGGGTCACCCGTTAGAAGAATATACAGCATATATAAGGCGAATAGGTTCTGCCAGAACTTCCGATATTCACGGCGGCAAATTTAAAGATGGACAACGCGTAAGTATTGTCGCGCTCATTAGCGGTGCGAAAATTAAAACACTAAAAAGCGGACAAATAATATTTTATGCCACCGCCGAAGACCTTTACGGCTCTATTGACATTACAATATTCAACTCTGCTTATGCCGCTTATAAACATCTACTGAATGAGAATAGTATTGTTATTTTAGGCGGTAAAATCTCAGAGCGTGATGATAAACCAACCGAGCTGATTTGTGATAGTGTATCTCCCGTAACAGAAGAATTTAAATCTTCGGTTTCAAAAAAGGAAAAAACACTATATATCAAAGTACCCACTCTTAATTGCCAGGAAACCGAAAAAATCAAAGAGATTTTACAAAAATCCCCTGGCAAGACTTCTGTAATAATATACTGCGAAGATACAAAAAAGAAATTTTCTGTGCCCGACAGTATGAAAATTGATGGTAAAGGCGACATAATTAACAAAATTTCCGAAGTTGTGGGTAATAATAACGTAAAAATGGTTGAATAATTTAAACTTTTGTTTTATAATTTATATAATTGATGTAAAGAAGGTATGTAATTTATGAAGACTATAGGAGTTTTAACCAGTGGCGGCGATGCTCCGGGTATGAACGCGGTTGTGCGTTCGGTTGTAAGAAGCGCCGTTTCTATGGGTATGAATGTTAAAGGTATAAGCCGTGGTTACAACGGTCTTATTGATGGCGAAATTTTTGATATGAACATACGCTCGGTTTCTGAAATTATTCATCGCGGCGGTACAATTCTTTACACCGCAAGAAGCCCTGAGTTCAAGACCGAAGAAGGCATTAAAAAAGCGGTTGAGACCTGTAAAAAAGAAGGAATTGAAGGTATTGTTGTAATCGGCGGTGACGG
>JAZNUZ010000151.1:0-2337 GCA_045592605.1 Acutalibacteraceae bacterium | reverse complement strand
TATATTAACCGGTCTTGGTAACGGATACGATACTTCGCTTTCGGGGAATAACCCGTTATTGCTCGGCGGCGGAGTAGGTGTGCCGCCCCTTTATATGTTGGCTAAAAAGTTACTCGCCGAAGGCAAAGGGGTTTCGGTAATATTAGGTTTTAACACAAAAGATGAAATCTTTTATGAACAGGAATTCAAAAACCTTGGTTGCAATACTTTGGTTGCAACGGCGGATGGCTCTTACGGTGTTAAAGGTTTTGTCACGAATGCGATGGAAACAATCGACTATTCATATTTTTACACCTGCGGTCCTGAGCCGATGCTTAAAGCAATTTATAAAACCGCCAAAACTTCGGGACAGTTAAGTTTTGAAGAAAGAATGGGTTGCGGATTCGGCGCTTGTATGGGTTGCTCTTGCAAAACCATTACAGGCTATAAAAGAATCTGTAAAGATGGTCCTGTAATGAAAATGGAGGAGATTTTATGGGAAGATTAAGTGTTAATTTATGCGGTATAGAACTTGATAACCCCGTAATCCCCGCAAGTGGAACATTTGGCTTCGGTTATGAGTTTGCCGAACTATACGATATAAATAAGCTCGGTACATTTTCCTTTAAGGGAACCACACGCGATGCGCGTTTTGGCAACCCCACACCGAGAATTGCAGAATGTACCGCGGGTATGATTAACGCCGTAGGCCTTCAGAACCCCGGTGTTGATAAAGTTATAGCCGAAGAATTACCAAAACTTAAAAAATGCTTTAGTAAAAAAGTTATGGCAAATGTCAGCGGTTTTAGTGTAGAAGATTATGTGTACACCTGTGAAAAATTGGATAAAGAAACACAGGTTGGTTGGCTCGAAGTAAATGTGAGCTGTCCTAATGTGCACGGCGGCGGTATGAGTTTCGGTACTTCGCCCGAAGCCGCGGCCGAAGTCGTGAAGGCTGTAAAGGCAAAGACCACAAAACCCGTTATTGTTAAACTCTCGCCCAATGTTACCGATATAGTCAGCATTGCAAAGGCGTGTGAAGCGGCGGGGGCCGATGGCATCAGTCTTATTAATACGTTACTTGGTATGCGAATCGACCTTAAAACGAAAAAACCCGTAATTGCCAATAAAATGGGCGGTTTTTCAGGTCCTGCTATATTCCCTGTTGCCGTTCGTATGGTTTATCAGGTGGCCCACGCCGTTAATATACCGGTTATTGGTATGGGCGGCGTCAGCAGTGCCGAAGATGTGGTTGAAATGATGTTAGCGGGTGCCTGTGCTGTCGAAATAGGTGCAGCTAACCTTGTAGACCCCTACGCCTGTCGCGACATTATAGATGAATTACCCCGTGTTTTAGATAAATACGGTATTGAAAATATTAAAGATATTATAGGAGGAGCTAAATAATGGGTAAGGATGTAATTATTGCCTGTGATTTTTCGAGTGATAAAGCAGTTTATGAGTTTCTCGATAAGTTTACAGACACAAAACCGTTTGTAAAAATCGGTATGGAGCTTTTCTATTCGGCAGGTCCCGAAATAGTAAGAGAAATAAAGAAACGCGGACATAAAATCTTCCTTGATTTAAAACTTCACGATATACCCAATACCGTTAAAAAATCAATGGCAGTACTCTCAGGACTCGATGTTGATATTTGCAACCTTCACGCAGGCGGCACCTGTCGTATGATGGAAGCCGCGCTCGAAGGTCTAACCCGTCCTGACGGTACAAGACCGTTACTTATTGCAGTAACACAGCTTACATCTACAGACCAGGAAAGTATGGAAAACGACCTTCTTATAAAAGAACCTATCGATAAGGTTGTTATGCACTATGCCGCGAATGCTAAAAAGTCAGGTCTTGATGGTGTTGTGTGCTCCCCGCTTGAAGCCGGTAAAGTACACGAAGTATGCGGCAAAGACTTTTTAACAATAACCCCGGGAGTACGCTTTGCCGATGGCGATATTGGTGACCAGAAACGAGTTATGACTCCTGAAGAAGCAAAAAAAATCGGCTCTGACTATATCGTAGTTGGCAGACCGATTACTGCCGCCGCAGACCCCGTAGCCGCATATAAGAGATGTGTTAGCGAATTTGTAGGTTAAGGAGAATAAATATGGAAAGTTATAAAAGAGAATTTATACAGTTTTTAGAAGGTGCGGGAGTTCTTAAATTTGGAGACTCCACCGCAAAATCGGGAAGAAAAATCCCCTACTTTATAAACGCGGGTGATATAAAGGCGGGTGAACAAATCTGCAAACTCGGTGAATTTTATGCTAAGGCATATTTTGAAAAGGTTGGTAACCGCAAGACCGTTCTTTACGGCCCTGCATATAAAGGTATTCCGATTGCAGTGTC
>JAZNUZ010000150.1:0-2729 GCA_045592605.1 Acutalibacteraceae bacterium | reverse complement strand
ATGACCAGAGCTACCGTTATTTTATGAACAACAATCTTTTTAATCATGTAAATATAGATAAAAAGAATACCTTTGTTCCGAGCGGTATTGCAGAAGATATCGAAAAGGAATGTAAGGCTTATGATGATATTATAGCTTCATTCGGCGGCATTGATTTGCAGCTTTTAGGTATCGGTCTTGATGGACATATCGGTTTTAATGAGCCGGATGATTGCTTTACAAAGGCTACACACAAGGTGTCTCTTGATGAATCTACCATTGAAGCTAATGCAAGATTTTTTGCAAGTAAAGATTTAGTTCCGCGCGCCGCTGTAACAATGGGCATGGGCGGAATTATGGGTGCAAAGCGTGTGCTTCTTGTAGCAAACGGTGAAAACAAAAAAGAAATTCTCGAAAAAGCATTTTTCGGTCCGATTACACCCGAAGTTCCTGCATCTATTTTACAACTCCACAGCGATGTAACTGTTATATTCAGTAAAAAATAAAGATTTGGAGATATGTGACTATGGATAAAAAAATAGTAGAAGTTCTCTCAAAGTACGGATTTTCAGAAAATAATGTAAGTGATTTCGCACCATACGGCGATGGTCTTATAAACCATACCTTCCGTTTTGTAGCGGGTGGTAAGGCGTATCTTTTGCAGCAAATCAATACTGCAGTTTTCAAAAACCCCGAAGGTCTTATGGAAAACTTTGTAAATGTTACCGAGTACCTTAAAAAGAAAATCGCGGCCGCAGGCGGAGATACTGAGCGCGAAACACTTACCGCAATCAAGACAACAAACGGAAAAAGTATTGCTGTTGTAGATGGCGAAACTTATCGACTTATGATTTTTATTGATGCCATAAGTATAAATGTTGCCGAAAGGGCAGAACAACTCTATACAGTTGCGGCTACCTTCGGTAAATTCCAGAATATGTTGGCAGAATATCCCGCCGATACATTATTTGAAGTTATCAAAGATTTCCATAATACCCCAATACGTTTTGAGCATCTTGAAACTGCAATTAAGGAAAATAAGGCGGGTAGATTGGATTCTGTCAAAGCAGAAGTGGAATATGCTTTGAGTATGAAGGACAGAATAGGCGTAGTAGCCGAAGGCTTAAAGGATGGCTCGATTCCGCTTCGTGTAACACATAATGATACAAAGCTTAACAATGTTTTGCTTGATAAGGAAACAGGCGAAGGCGTTTGTGTAATCGACCTTGATACCGTTATGCCGGGTTCATATCTGTATGACTACGGCGATGCGCTTCGTTTTGCCGGAAATAATACTATCGAAGATGACCCCGATTTAA
The DNA here is from genome assembly GCA_045592605.1 of Acutalibacteraceae bacterium. Taxonomy (GTDB): domain Bacteria; phylum Bacillota; class Clostridia; order Oscillospirales; family Acutalibacteraceae; genus SIG565. The sequence continues at coordinate 1,431 of JAZNUZ010000150.1, read as the reverse complement.
CAAAGGTTTATCTTGATTTTGATAAATTCGCTTCCTTTACAAAAGGATATTTATCGGAAGTTAAATCTGTACTTACCGAGAAGGAAATAGAACTTCTGCCGTTTTCTATCGAACTTTTAACATATGAATGCGGAATAAGATTTTTGGCAGACTATTTGAACGGAGATACATATTTCAGAACAAAATATCCCGAACACAACTTAGTAAGGGCGAGAAACCAGTTTAAGTTGGCACAGGATATAGATAGCAAATTGGATGAAATGTCAAAGTTTATACAGGGCGTTTTAGGTGAATAATATGAAAAATCTGGTAATCAAAAACGCAAATTTAAATGGAGAAATTACCGATATTACGGTAATAGATGGAAAAATCGCCGAAATCGGCAAAACCGATAAAACGGGATATGATGTTAAGGGCAACAAAGTTTTCTCAGGTCTCATAGATGTACATACACATGCGGCTATGGGTTTACAAGCGAACGATGCTCAAATAGAAGAAATGGCAGATGTTTTAGCCAAACGCGGCACAACGGCATTTCTTCCTACAACGTCTACAATTCCTTATGAAAAGCTTGAAAAGGCAACCAACATTGATATTGATGCTCTAAAGGGTGCGCGTGTTTTAGGTTTCCATGCAGAAGGCCCGTATTTAAGCTATAACAAAAGGGGTGCCCAAAACCCTGATTATCTTAGAAATCCCGTGCTGGAAGAATTCGAAAAATTCCCAAATATGCGTATGGTGACCATAGCGCCCGAACTTCCCGGTGCTATGGAGTTTATTAAAAACAGTAAGGCAATAACCGTTATAGGACACACCGAGTGTGATTACGATATGGCTATGGAAGCCATCGAAAACGGCGTCACCTGTCTTACACATACCTTTAACGCAATGCCGCCTATTTTACATAGAGAGCCAAGCGTTATCGGTGCGGCAGTAGAAAAGCACATTTATGCACAACTAATTTGCGATGGTGTTCACGTTCATCGCGGTGCCGTATGGCTTATTTATCGTGCATTCGGTCCCGAAAAGACTGTCTTTATCAGTGATTCTATTGAAGCGGCAGGTCTTCCAGATGGTGAGTACGGACTTGGCGGCATGAAGACAATAGTAAAAGACGGCAAATGTATGTTAGCTGATGGCTCGGGAACAATTAGCGGTAGCACAAGTTTCTTGCTTGACTGCGTTAAAAAGGCTATTGAATTCGGAATTCCCGAAAAGGATGCATTTAGAATGGCTTCTCAGACACCGGCCGAATTGCTTGGCGTTAATAAAGGTAAAATCGAAGTTGGCTATGATGCAGACTTTATAGTGTTGGATGAAAAGTATAATCTTCTTACAACCATTATTGAAGGCGAAGTTTATTACGAAAAATAGTTACAAAAAACCCCGACAGAGTCGGGGTTTTCTTTTTTAATAATTTTCTTTTTTAAT
>JAZNUZ010000149.1:0-5598 GCA_045592605.1 Acutalibacteraceae bacterium | reverse complement strand
GAAAACAGCATTAAAAGTATAATGGATACAACAATGGAAAAACTCAGAGCAATAGTAGATGCTGATACAATTATTGGTACTCCTATTGTTTCGGGTAACGTTACGATGATACCCGTATCGAAGGTGTCGTTTGGTATGGCAACAGGCGGTTCCGATTTCCAATGCAAAAACGGAAACACCCCATTGTTTGGTGGCGGCGGCGGTGCCGGAGTTTCTATAAATCCGATTGCTTTTATTGTGATTTCGGGTGAAAATGTTAAAATGTTGCCTATAAATAACGAGTCTACCGCTGTTGATAAGGCAATCGCTTTAGCTCCTGAACTTATCGAAAAGGTTAAAAAATTGTTTTCAAAAGAAAAGCCGGAAGACATTAAGTTATAGTTTTTCTCTGTTCTGAGTATTATTTAACAGTAATATTCAGGGTGTGGTTGTTTGAAAAAAATTATTGTCTTTATTGTTGCTTTTTTAATTATCGGTAATTTATTATGTGTTAGTGCGGTGGAAAATTCTGCATTATCAAGTATTGTTATTAACGGTAGAACTCGCAGTGTTATTTATTTTAAAAATGCGTATTCAAGACTACCGATGGCAAGTACTACTAAGATTATGACTGCGCTTATTTTAGCCGAATGTAACACCCCGGATAAAACCGTAACCGTTACCGCACCTATGGTAGCTGTTGAAGGTTCTTCTATGGGGTTACGGGTTGGTGATACTGTAACATATAATGATTTAATGTACGGAATTCTGTTATGTTCAGGGAATGATGCCGCAAATACAGTGGCACTCTCGATTAGCGGCTCGGTTGAAAAGTTTTCTGACCTTATGAATAAAAAGGCGGCTGAACTTGGTTTAAAGAACACACATTTTGTAACTCCGTCAGGGCTTGATGCCGATGGGCATTTTACCAGCGCATATGATTTGGCTCTTTTATCATCATTTGCTTTAGAAAATGAGTATTTTAAACAGGTGGCCGCTACAAAATCGATAACACTTAATTATGGCGGCAGTAGTCATTATTTAAGTAATCACAACAAAATGTTAAAAATATACGATGGCGCAATCGGTGTAAAAACGGGTTATACAAGCAAGGCGGGAAGATGTCTTGTCTCTGCCGCTGAGCGTGATGGGATAATGATTATTGCGGTCACCCTTAACGACGGGGATGACTGGAACGACCACAAAAGAATGCTTGATTACGGTTTTGAAAAATCAAAATCAGTTTTGACCGACTATTCTTGTCCGACAAGTATATCTTGTATCGGCTCTGATGTCGGGCATATTAAAATTTCTTCTCTGTCAGCTTCTGTGGGTATCAGTAATAATGACAAGTTAGAATATGTTACATATTTACCTAATTTCTTTTATGGAACAGTCTTAGCAGGTGATAAAGTCGGTTATACCGAAGTCTTTTCCAATGGCTATAAAATACTCACGCTTGACATTTTGGCAGAAGAGTCAACGGTTATTACCGAAAACAGTAATACTATTTTTGAAAAAATTATTAAGTTATTTGTTATTTTATTGAGAGGTTTGCAATGAGTGGCAAAAAAATCAGACTTCAGAAACATTTATCGGAAAGCGGTGTTGCATCGCGCAGAAAATCCGAAGAATTAATCGCAGCAGGAAAGGTTAGGGTTAACGGTCGTGTTGCAAAAATAGGTGACAGTGTTGACCCTAAACGCGATAAGGTTACGGTTTCCGGCAAACCGGTTATTGCTGTTAAAGAAAAGGTTTACATAATGTTACATAAGCCGCGTGGCTTTGTAACCACTATGAGTGATGAGCTGAATCGTAAATGTGTCGCTTTACTTGTGAAAGATGTACCTGTAAAAGTTTTTCCTGTTGGTCGCCTTGATAAAGATTCAGAAGGTCTACTCATTATGACAAATGATGGTGATTTGGCCAATAAGTTAACCCATCCGTCAAGTCTGGTTAACAAGACTTATCGTGTGACCGTAAAGGGAAGTGTGGCAGAAGAGCAGTTGGACAAGTTGTGCAGCGGTATTTTGTTAGACGGTGTAATAACACAACCCTGCGATGTTTTTGTGGCAGAACGTAAAACCGATAGAACGGTACTGTTTTTTATAATTCACGAAGGTCGCAACCGCCAGATAAGAAGAATGTGCGAAGAAGTTAATCTCGAAGTTTTGCGACTTAAACGCACCGAAATTGCCGGTGTGAAACTCGGTATGCTCGGTCAAGGAAAGTGGCGCGATTTAAATGAAAGAGAGTTAAGAAGACTTATGTCGGTAAGCTCGGCGGGTGATAAATCCAATGATTGAAGTTCTACAAATTAATGATACTGTTGAAATTAAAGATTTTTATAAACAAAATAATGTTGAATTTGTTTCGAATTGCGGTGTTACTGTTGCAAAGAACGGGGAAGAAATATTAGGCTTTTGCACATTTATATTAGATGATGAAAAAATTACTATTACGAAACTAAGTCCAACAAATGATGTTTTTTTAGCAGATGGTATATTACGTAGCGCACTGCATATCGCAGATTTCCGCGGGATTTCAACGGCTTTTTTCACAGATAATGTGGATAAAGATTTACTAATACTACTTAAATTTATCGAAAACGAAGAAAAAAAGACACTTAATATCGAAAAATTGCACGAAAGTTGCTGTTCTTGCAATAATTAATTAAATTTTACTTGAAAAATTTCAACTTATATGATATTATACTAAATGTGTTTATAAAAAATAATGGGAGGTGTTCCTCGTGGGAGCTTTAGAAATACTCTTAGGAATTCTGGTTATTTTAGTTTCTTTAATAATTATAGGTATTGTTATTTTGCAACAAAGTCATCGCCGTGGCGTTAACGGTGTAATTTCCGGCGGTCTCGATACATTTCTTTCTAAAAACAAAGCAAGAACTGCGGATGCTCTTTTGGCTCGATGGACCAAAATTTTTGCAGTTGTGTTCTTTGTATTAGCGGTTGTTGCAAACGTTATTGCTATTGTTCTTTAATTTAAACATTAAAAAATCCTTCCTCCTAAGGTAGGACGGATTTTTTTGTTGTAATTATAACTCAATCCAAATACAAGGTCTGACTGTATATGCTGCGTGATTTACTTGATATCCCATTACACTGAACTGTCTTGAGAAGTGGTTGGTCATAGCACTTGTATTTGCTGAACCAGGTGTGCGCAACCACACCAAGAGTTTCCTGTCTCTGCGTTTACGTGCGCTAACTGGTTTTCAACGTGTTTAGTAGCCTTAACGTGAATCATATTTTCATTTTTTAAATAAAATTTTGCTTCATTGTAGCTAAGTATAAAGACTTTATCTTTTGTGTTTTTACCGCCAACAGGCACTCTGTATGATGGGTTTTTATGATTGGAGAGATATGTGGTGTTAATCTTTGCCGCTTCTTCATTGGTGAATGATGAAGTCAAAAAATCATTATTTAACCATTTTCTTAATGTGCATTCTTCCCAGGTTGTTTCTTCAAAAGTATCATTATAGGGGCGCTTTTCTATACAATAATTATTGATTAAAAGCAACTTACCGTTTTTAATGTCCAAAACGGTCCATTTCATTTTTTCTTTGCCATTGTCGGTATTGCCATCCTGTTCGTAATTACCGAATTCAACGGTGTCGCCGATTTTGGCATTATAGAAGGCAAATTCGGGGTTTTTTTCGATTATTGCATTTAATTTTTCGTTACTGTCTTTAAAATTGTTTAAGGAATAAAACAAACTACAAGCGGTGGATAATTCATTGTTTTCTAAAGAAACACATGCCTTTTTATATCTTGAGTTCGGGATGAAGACCGTAAAAATTAAAGTGCACAAAATACAAACAACCAGGAGACATGGAATGACTGCAAATTTTACAAAACGCTTGTTAAATACATTAAAAGATTTTTTTATATTACTTTTAAGTTGGGTATTGTTTTTGGATAAAACAACGTAGTTCAGAATAAGAATTATTAACGCAAGTATTGGATTAATCCATTTTGGAATAACCTTAAAAATCTGAATAATAACTCCGCAGAGAATAGTTGCTAACAAAAATGCGGAATTTTTAAATAATGTTTCAAGTTGCGGATAGGACTTGTTGTTTGTATTATCGGAACTTTTTAGACAAAGGTAAGTAAACAATAACTGAAGTGCCAATATCAAATCAAATATAATTAAGAATACAAAAAATGTAGTACTATATCGGTAGAATTCACCGATATTATCGCTGGGAATAAAACCGACAATGTTAAATAGTAGAAATAATACTGTCCAAATTACAGAATATAATTTAAATAAGTTTTTCATATTATCTATCCTTGATTAAATATTGAGTTACCTAAAGAGTCTATACCGACAAAAAGCGGAAAATCAACAAGCTGTAATTTTTTAATGGATTCGCATCCTAAATCATCAAAAGCGATAACATCGCATTTTTTTATTGATTGCGCCGCAAGTGCACCCGCACCGCCAATCGCGCATAAATATAGACCTTTGTTTTTAACGATGGAATCGGTGATGTTTTCTCCGCGCGGACCTTTTCCGATGGTACAACAAACACCCATATCATATAAAATATGCGCATAATCATCCATTCTTGAAGAAGTTGTGGGACCGCAACTGCCAATAGCATAACCGGGCGGTGTGGGGGTTGGCCCGGCGTAATAAATGACAGAATTTTTTAAATTCAACGGCAAGGGTTGATTATTATTAATAAGTTCAACAATTCGTTTATGTGCGGCATCACGAGCGGTATATACTGTACCCGAAAGGAATATTTTATCACCGGCGCAAACCGATTCTTTCCAATCTTGAATGTTTTCGGTATTTAAAAAAAACTCTTTCATTATTTTACAATGTTCGAATAAATATTTTCGAAATTTTCAGTGTCTTTTATGGCGCCTTCTTTTGATTTCTGAGCAAAAGATTTAATTTGTTCAAGGGAAGCAGATAATTTTTCAATTTCTTCTACAAATGAATTGCTCATATTAATTAAGTCGTCTTTAATTTCTTTAAGCGAAATGTTAGTGTTATCAATAAGCGATAAATTCTCTTTTATTTCTTCTTCGGTTATGATGCGCGTTTCGTTTGCGGAATTCATTATTGATTTTGCGTTTGTTTGCGCGACCAAATAAAGCTTACCGATGTTCTCGCTAAGCGTTTTAACTTCATCATATTTAGATTTATAAAAATTGAGTTGTTCGGTGATTTCTTTGATTTCTTCTCTCAATTTTTCTTTGGTTTCGTTGGTAACCTGAATTTCGCCTTTAAGCGCACCGATCTTTTCGTTCAATGACAAAATGGTTTGCTTATTCTCATATTCTTTTTTATGAAGATACTCAGATACTTCTTCACAGTTATAGCCAAAAATACTTTTTCTGAATCCCAGAGCCATAATATATCCCCCAAAATCAACATAATTATACATATTATATCATTGATTTTGGTATTTTACAAGTATATCTTGAACGTTGCTTCGTTAAATTACCATATATCTTTATCAATTTTACCGCAATAGTTCTTTTTTTGAAGGGAATATATGAAAACAATCGATAGTGCTATCAAGAGAAAACTATATAAAGTGGTTTCAGTGTTGTTTTTGAAAGCGAATTTAATTCCGTTTGA
>JAZNUZ010000148.1:0-1713 GCA_045592605.1 Acutalibacteraceae bacterium | reverse complement strand
GACAACAATTCCGTTGCACCTTCGGGAATAAAGGATTCAATACTGTCGACAGGTATAAATTCAGTTATATCGACACTTGTAATCGCATCGGTTAGAACCTGTGGTTTTATAAGCGACAGCGATGAAAAAACTATAGGTGTGACAATCAAAGAAATGATAAACACTACACTTAAAATCCAAGCAAATATAATTCCAAAAACATTTAAAACCTTTTTACCTTTGCTCATAAAAATTCTCCTAAAAAAATTAAGTTATGCCCTTTAGCATAACTTAATTTTAATTTAATATATTACAAAAGTCAATTAAAACACCGAAGTTTTTATCTTAATGCAAAATATTTCTCGGGATTAACCTGCGTTCCATTTATCAGAATTTCGAAATGAAGATGTGGTCCCGATGAATTACCGCTACTTCCAACCTTGGCTATTACCTGTCCTTTTTTCACATAAGTTCCTTCTTTATAAAGAAGCTTACTACAGTGAGCATATCGAGATTTCACGCCGTTACCGTGGTCTATTTCAACCATATATCCGTATCCGCCGTTCCAACGAGACATAGTTATGGTACCGGCTTTGGTAGCCAAAATATCCGCACCGTGTATCGAGTCAACACTTAACGAGCGTCCAATATCGAGCCCTTTATGCCCCCTACCATCTCCCCAGTAGGATGTAATTCTCCAAGGAGCATTTATAGGCCACACAAAATCCGAGAGAGCCACAGGCGCTTTAAAGGTCGGTGAAGGTTTTACCGCAGTACCCGTAGTGATTACTTTGTCAACCACTTGAGTTACACAAACATCGGTCACTGTGGGTTCTTCAGATACAACACCGTTTAAGTAATTAGTGATTGTTATTACTTTATTAACCCCATTTACACCAGTTGTGGTGACGGCAGAATAACCCTGATATTTGCTCGATGTTTCTTTGTACACTGTCTTATAAGGTATTTCATATGTTGTAACTTTAGTTGCTGTTGTAACAACATTCAAGCCGTTAACAAAGTTCTTTATATCTTCATCGGTTGAGAGTAATGCTTTATCGGAATATACAGTTTTAAAATCAAGCTTGTCCAACAACTTACTCTCACTCTGAGTGCCTTCTATATTAAAACTATCCAGCCGTTGATTCACAAGTTGCTCTACATATTCCCTATCGGTTACGTACAGTTTTTGGGAATCATTTAACATAACCGCAAATGATGGTGATATCGATGTAGTTCTCTCTAAAATAGAATTGGATAAAACTTCGGCGGTTGTTTTTTCGGTCTTAAAAGACAAAACGGGTTTTATCACAAATTCCGCCAATTCTATCTCATCGTGATTTTCTGTTACTATTCCACCCAGTGTTATCTCTTTTGCTGTATTATATACATCTATATTTTCGATGTGTGCCACCTTTTCGTCGCCGTGCATAACATCGTAAGAAATACGCACACCGACAATATAAAGCGAAACAACCGATACTATTAAAGATAACAAAACAGTGGCTAAAACCCTACTTATATTACCTGATGGGGCAATAGCTTTTATTGTTTTAACAAGCATTGCCTTTTTATCTACCGCAAGACTATGTTTATATTTCATTTGACTTGCCCCTTTCCATAAAATTTTAACCCCTTTGTATTATACCAAATAGGCTGAAAAAAGCAACCCCTTAACATAAATTGTAACCAAATAGGAAAGTATTACATAATAAATATCCACCCGCATAGCGG
>JAZNUZ010000147.1:0-3377 GCA_045592605.1 Acutalibacteraceae bacterium | reverse complement strand
TAAAAAGGCGCGTTTTGTAAATTCACCCGCCGCAGCACTTTTAGCACCGACATTCAGCGCGGCACGAAGAAGGCGCTTTAAAACATAGCGGCCGCCGTGTACCGATATTTCTACGGTGTCTTCGCCCGTATAACTTTTAGGGGCGCGGAAGATTAATGCAACGGCAGTATCGATGAATCCGTCAGTATCAACCGTATCGCCAAAGAGCGCGGTATATCCTTTTTGGTCGGCGATTTTTTTGCCGCTTTTAGCTTTGAAAATTTTATCGGCAACCATAAGAGCTTGGTCGCCCGATATTCTCACAATACCTATTCCGCCATCACCCAAAGGAGTCGAAATGGCTGCGATTGTGTTGTTTTGCATCAGTCTTCACCTCTCTAAAAAAATATTTTACCATAAAAAAAAGGATATTTCAATTAAAAAAGGGGGTAGATTTTTTCAAAAATTAGTAGTATAATGCGCACAGGGAGAACGTTTTCCCTAATATTATAATGAGCTGTACCGTTTTCGGACAGCATCGGAGGTAATAAAAATGAAAAACAACAAACAACAAACCCAAAAACTTGTTTTTGGTGCAATTATGACAGCGTTTGTCATAGTGCTTCAATGGATAGGTGGAGTTACCACCTTTTTCGGTCCTTTTTCAACTGCGGTAGGTCTTATACCCATCGTTTTAGGAGCGTGTGTGTGCGGCCCTATAATAGGAGCATGGTTAGGCTTTGTGTTCGGAATGGTTGTATTGATTACGGGCGGTGCGGCATTGTTCTTTGCTTTTGATATTCCGGGTACAATTATAACCGTACTTGCAAAAGGTACCGTTTGCGGTCTGGTCGCCGGTCTGGTTTATAAGTGGGTTTCAGGATGGAATAAATTTGTCGCTACTATTCTTGCGGCAATAGCCTGTCCGGTCGTTAACACGGCTATGTTTTTATTGGGTTGCTATGTTTTCTTTATGGATAGCGCTGATGCGATTGCAAATACCTTGCAACTCAGCGTTTCGGGTATGGCGTTGTTCTGGGCACTGGCTATGGGCAATTTTATTATAGAAGTAATATCAAATGCGGTATTATCTCCCGTAATTGTCAGGGTGATGTCCTTCGGCAAAAAAAATTAATAGTAATAAAAACGCTCGGCAAATTTTGCCGAGCGTTTCTCTTTTAGAAAATACTGTATTTGAGTACAATTCCTGCAAACACGATGGATACCATTGAAACTAACTTAATGAGAATGTTAATTGCAGGACCAGAAGTATCTTTAAATGGGTCACCGACCGTGTCACCTACAACTGCAGCTTTGTGCTGTTCGCTGCCTTTTCCACCGTGGGTGCCGCTTTCAATATACTTTTTGGCATTATCCCAAGCGCCGCCTGAGTTGGACATAAATATTGCAAGTAAGAATCCGCTGATGGTTGAGCCTGCAAGCATACCTACAACACCCCGGTAGCCGAGAATAAGTCCGACAACAACAGGAACAACAACGGCTGTGAGCGCGGGTAATAGCATTTCTTTAAGACTGGATTTTGTACAAAGGTCTACACAAGAGGTGTAGTCGGGTTCGCTTTTGCCATCCATAAGACCTTTAATTTCTTTGAACTGCCGACGAACTTCAACCACGATAGACTGAGCCGCTCTACCAACCGAATCCATAGTAAATGCCGAGAATACAAACGGCAAACACGCGCCTATAAAGAGTCCTACCAAAACAGTTGGACTTGTAAGATCGAATATAAGGGAAATTTCTTTACCTTGTGCCGCTGCGACTTCGCTTATTTTGTTAACATAAGAAGCCATAAGAGCCAGAGCTGTCAGTGCCGCAGAGCCTATTGCAAAGCCTTTACCTGTAGCGGCAGTGGTATTACCGAGAGAGTCAAGCGCATCGGTGCGTTCTCTGACTTCTGCTTCAAGATTTGCCATCTGTGCTATACCGCCTGCATTATCCGCAACGGGACCGTAGGCATCGGTAGCAAGTGTAATACCGAGAGTAGATAACATACCGACAGCGGCAAGTGAAATACCGAAAAGACCTGCATTGGCATTAGTATTACCGCCCGCGCAGAAGAAAGCAACCAAAATACAAGCGGCAACAATGATTACAGGAAGAGCGGTAGACAGCATACCAAGACTAAAGCCGCCTATAATAATGGTAGCAGAGCCGGTTTCGGATTTGCTTGACAACCGACTGGTAGGACGGTAGGTGTCGGAAGTAAAATACTCGGTTGCTTGACCGATTAAAACACCCGAAACAAGTCCCGCGAGAATCGAGAAGTAAAGACCTATTGAGTTTTTACCATCAAGGCAGAACCACACTATAGGTAAAGAGAGAACAGCAATTAAAATTGCACTTAGGTTTGTGCCGCGAGACAAAGATTTAAGCAAACTTCTTTGAGTCGCATCTTCCTTTGTGCGAACAAAGAATGTACCTACAACCGAGCAAACAACACCGAGTGCTGCAATAAGCATAGGCACTGCCATAGCGGCAAAGGCGTTGATGGTGGTGTTTTTTGAAAATGCGGCAATACCGAGTGCGGCAGAAGAAATAATAGAGCCGACATATGATTCATAAAGGTCGGCATCCATACCTGCAACGTCGCCCACGTTATCGCCCACGTTATCGGCAATAACTGCAGGGTTTCTCGGGTCATCTTCGGGAATTCCTGCTTCAACCTTACCAACAAGGTCGGCACCGACGTCGGCAGCTTTTGTAAAGATACCGCCGCCAACTCTTGCAAACAGAGCCATGGTAGAAGCACCCATACCGAAGGTCACCATAGAACTTGTGATTTCGACAGGGGAAAGTTTGAACACGTTATTAAGCAGGAAAAACCAAAGTGAAATATCAAGAAGTCCGAGACCTACAACCGTAAAGCCCATTACAGAACCTGCCGAAAAGGCAACACGGAGTCCGCGGTTGAGTCCCTGTCTACAAGCATTAGCAGTACGCGCATTGGAATGGGTTGCAATCTTCATACCGATAAAACCCGACAACGCCGAGAAAAATCCGCCTGTTACAAAGGCAAACGGCACAAAATAGGTTAAGAAACCAAAAGATGCCATTATAAGAAGCAATACGAACATTGCCGCAAAGAAAATTGAAACCACGGTGTACTGGCGCTTAAGATATGCGTTAGCGCCGCGTTTTATAGCCGAAGAGATTTTCTTCATGGCATCTGTGCCTTCTGAAAACTTCATTATGCGCTTCGATGTCACTATGGCGAATATAAGAGCTATCGCGGCACCTAAAAAGGTGAACAGTACAAGAAATTTTTCCATAAATATCTCCTTAAAAATTTTGTGTGTAATATGATACCACCGATTTTAGAAAATTTCAAGAAAAAAAGAGCGAAAAAAGGCGCCCGACAGGCAAAAAAGTGAAAAAAT
>JAZNUZ010000146.1:0-1856 GCA_045592605.1 Acutalibacteraceae bacterium | reverse complement strand
GTGTCGGTGGTGAGTCAGGCAAAACCTAAGATTGCCAACTATCATTTTACCACTTTAACACCTGTTTTGGGCGTTGTAAGTGTCGATGAAGGCGCATCGTTTGTTATGGCTGATATACCCGGTCTTATTGAAGGAGCAGGTGAAGGGGTAGGTCTCGGTCACGAGTTTTTGCGCCACGTGGACCGTTGCAGACTTCTGTTGCACGTATTGGATATATCGGGCAGCGAAGGCAGAGACCCAAGAGAAGATTTCGAGAAAATTAATAATGAACTTAGAGTTTTTAGTGAGGAATTAAGTGAGAGACCGCAGATTGTTGTCGGTAATAAGTGCGACCTTTTGGAAGAAGAACAAATAGAAAAAATAGGTAAATATTTCACCGACAAGGGATATGCGTTCTTTCCCGTTATGGCAGCGATTGCCGAAGGCACAAAGGAACTCATAAATTATGTCGCGGGTGAACTCCAAAAATTGCCGCCCATTAAACGATATGAAAGTGAAATCGTTGAAGAAGAAATCATCAAAGTGCGTCCGAAACAGACCTTTAAGGTTAATGTGCGCGACGGAATATACTATGTTGATGATGCCGACTGGGTGGATGATATTATGAATAAGGTTGACCCTGATGACTATGAGTCACTTCAGTATTTTGAACGTGCACTTCGTTCAAGCGGTATTATAAAAGCACTTGAGAAGGCAGGTATAAAGGAAGGTGACACCGTAAGTGTGTGCGGTGTTGAATTCGACTATATTCCATAATAAAAGGGTTTTTTTATGAATGCAGATTTATTGAATCCATCCGTTTTAGCCTTTGTGGGAGATGGGGTTTACGGCTTACTTGTAAGGGAAAAGTTGTCTCTTGTTAATCGCCGCTCAGGAGATTTACACAAATTGTCTGTGCAGTATGTAAAAGCATCGGCTCAGGCAAAGGCTTTTCACATAATAAGTGAAGATTTGACCGAACACGAAATGTCGGTATTTAAAAGGGGCAGAAATTTTCATACTTCCAACACCCCAAAAAACGCCACCAAAGAAGAATATCACTTAGCAACAGGACTTGAAAGTTTGTTCGGGTATCTTCATATTAAAGGCGAACAAAAAAGAGCAAGGGAATTATTTGATAAAATATGGGAAAACCTAACCTTAGAACAGTAGTTTTAAGGATGGGTTATATGGAAAAATTAAAAAAGGTATATATAGCGGATTTTTTGTTTTGGCTTATAGGTAGCGCCATATATGCTTCGGCGGTTACCGTTTTTTTAACACCTAACGAAATTTCTCCCGGTGGATTCACAGGAATTGCTACGGTTTTGAATTTCTTAACAGGTGTCTCGGCAGGTACAATACTTTTTCTGCTTAATATACCGCTTTTAATTTTGCAGTATATAAAATTCGGCGGCGGTTTTGTTATCAAAACCACCGCCGCTACTTTTTTGGTGTCATTATGGCTTAATATAGCCGAAAACCTATTACCGCAATTAATTATTGATGGTGTTTTAGCGGCAGTTTTCGGGGGTATTTTATCGGGGCTCGGGCTTAGTCTTGTGTTTTTGCGCGGCGCCACGACAGGTGGTGTAGATGTAATTGCAAAACTCATAAACCAAAAATATAAACATATATCGGTCGGTCGTGTGATACTTTTTTTCGATTTTTTTGTGGTGATAGTGAATGCTTTAATTCACCGCAATATAGAAAGCGCACTTTATTCGCTTATCTCTATTTATGCATCGACTAAAATTATCGATACTCTGCTTTACGGTGCCGATAAAGGCAAAATGGTATTGGTTATAACCGAAAAGGGAGAGCAGATTACCGCTTTGATTTTTGAGCAACTTTATCGTGGCGTAACGGTGCTTGGC
>JAZNUZ010000145.1:0-3153 GCA_045592605.1 Acutalibacteraceae bacterium | reverse complement strand
TATATAATATCCGATTTTACTCCGCCTACCTTCACAAGTACGCTGATTCAAGTTTCTGTTGGCGCGGTAGTATATCTGGTAATGCTTCTTGTATTGAAGGAACCTTTTATATATACTGCATTAGAAAAAATTTCTAAAAAGATAAAAAATAGATAAAAAGTTCTTCGCAAAGCGAAGAACTTTTTATTATCCATTTACTTTTTCACAGTTTTAGGGTACAATTATTATATATGTTTTTTGGGAGAAAGATATGGCAACAGATAAAATTATTATAAAAGGCGCAAAGGCTAATAATTTAAATAGTATTAATGCCGAAATACCGCGCGATAAGTTGGTGGTATTTACGGGGCTTTCAGGCTCGGGAAAATCATCCCTTGCCTTTGATACAATTTATGCCGAAGGACAACGAAGATATGTTGAGTCTCTCTCATCATATGCGCGTATGTTTTTAGGCCAGATGGAAAAACCCGATGTAGAAACGATAGACGGCCTTTCTCCCGCTATATCCATCGACCAAAAAACCACTTCTAAAAATCCCCGTTCAACTGTCGGCACCATTACAGAAATATACGATTATCTGCGTTTGCTTTATGCGAGAGTCGGCACACCGCATTGTCCTGTGTGTGGTAAAGAAATAAAACAACAGACTACCGACCAGATAGTTGATGCCATAATGAAACTGGATGAGGGCACAAAAATTCAGATTATGGCACCCATTGTGCGCGGAAGAAAGGGCGAATATGTAAAGGAACTCGATTCGGCACGTAAATCGGGTTATGTACGCGTACGTATTGATGGTGTGCTATATGATTTAAGCGAAGAAATAAAACTCGATAAAAATAAAAAACACTATCTTGATATAATCATCGACCGTTTAGTTGTCAAGGACAGTATAAAAAGCCGCCTTGCAGACAGTATCGAAACTGCGGCAACGCTTACAGGCGGTATAATTAATGTCGATGTATCGGGCGGTGAAGAACTTCGATTTTCACAGAATTATGCCTGCGATGAGCATAATATAAGTCTGCCAGAGATAACACCCACTCTGTTTTCTTTTAACAGTCCTGTAGGCGCTTGTCCTACCTGTACCGGTATAGGAAAATTTATGAAGGTCGATACAAGACTGATTATAGCCGATGACACAAAATCTCTTGTTGATGGTGCTATTCGAGCGTCGGGTTGGGGTGTTAACTCGTGGTTTTATCCTAATCAAGGCACTATTGCTACAATGTATTATGTGGGCATTGCAGAGCATTTCGGTTTTGATATTAATACTCCGTTTAAGGATATACCGAAAGCCGCCCAAGATGCCGTTCTTTACGGTACGGGTGATACAAAAATTTTACTCAGACGTTCAGACCATTGGGGCAACAGTGAATATTACGGCACGTTTGAAGGTGTTGTAAACAATCTTGAAAGGCGTTATCGAGAATCTAAAAGTGATTTATCGCGTCGCGAAATAGAAAACTGTATGAACGAATGTGATTGTCCACAGTGTAACGGTACCCGCCTTAAACCAGAAGCACTTGCGGTTACGGTGAGTGGCAAAAATATTGATGAATGTTGCCATTTGTCCGTTACATCAATGTTAGACTTTATATCAAATATCACCTTTAGTGATTTTAAGGCAAAGATAGCCGAGCCGATTTTAAAAGAAATTAAAGAGAGACTGAACTTTTTAAAAAGTGTTGGGCTTGAGTATCTCACTTTAGCCAGAGAGTCGGGTACATTGTCGGGCGGGGAAAGTCAGCGTATACGCTTGGCGACTCAGATAGGCTCATCACTTATGGGTGTTTTGTATATTCTTGATGAGCCAAGTATCGGTCTTCACCAGCGCGACAACGAGAAACTTATTGATACACTTAAAAGACTCAGAGATTTAGGTAATACACTTATAGTGGTTGAGCACGATGAAGATACTATACGCTCTGCGGATTATGTGTTGGATATAGGTCCCGGCGCGGGAATTCACGGCGGAAATGTCGTATTTTCAGGTACGGTTGATGAATTGAAAAAGTGTGAAAAATCACTCACCTCAGACTATCTGACAGGCCGCAAAAAAATACCGGTACCAGAGAAAAGGCGAAAAGGAAACGGAAATTTCTTAAAAGTTTCGGGCGCTAAGGAAAACAACCTTAAAAATATCGATGTTAAAATACCGCTTGGCACATTCACAAGTGTTACCGGTGTGTCGGGTTCGGGCAAATCTTCATTGGTAAATGAGATTATTCAGAAATATCTGTCTCGCGAACTCAATCGCGCAAAGGAATTTCCGGGTAAATTTGATAGTATAACAGGTCACGAAAATCTTGATAAAGTAATTAATATAGACCAGTCACCTATAGGCAGAACTCCGCGTTCTAACCCTGCAACTTATACAGGTGTTTTCGGAGACATACGCGAACTTTTTGCGCAGACAAAGGATGCTAAGGCGCATGGTTACAGTGCGGGTAGATTTTCGTTCAATGTAAAGGGTGGACGATGCGAAGCCTGTGAGGGCGATGGAATTATAAAAATCGAAATGCACTTTTTACCCGATATTTATGTTCCCTGCGAGGTTTGTGGCGGAAGCCGTTATAACCGTGAAACCTTAAATGTCAAATATAAAGACAAAAGTATTTATGATATACTCGAAATGACGGTGGAAGAAGGTCTGAACTTCTTCTCGGCAGTTCCGAAAATTGCAAAGAAATTGCAGACACTTTTTGATGTTGGTCTCGGTTATATAAAAATAGGACAACCTGCAACAACACTTTCGGGCGGTGAAGCACAACGTGTAAAACTTGCCACAGAACTTTCAAAGCGTAGTACTGGTAAGACAATCTATATACTTGATGAGCCGACAACCGGACTTCATTCTTACGATGTGCATATGCTTATAAACGTTTTACAGCGTTTGGTTGATGGCGGAAATACCGTTGTGGTAATAGAGCATAACCTTGATGTTATTAAGACCGCCGACTATATAATTGATTTAGGTCCCGAAGGGGGAGATGGCGGCGGTACTGTGATTTGTGCGGGTACACCTGAACAAATTGCAAAATGTGATAAATCGTATACAGGTATGTTCCTTAAAAAGCTTATTTAGAGTTTACACATTATTAACTATTTAATTGATTTTTCGTGATAATATAGTTTTGTGAAAGGTGGGGG
>JAZNUZ010000144.1:0-3033 GCA_045592605.1 Acutalibacteraceae bacterium | reverse complement strand
CTCAAACGTTTTTAACCGATATGCTGCTTTCAATTTTCGGTGTCAGCCGCATATTCAAAAATATATTTTCCTCCATCGTTTCACTTGCCGTAAACGCTGCCGCCTTCCTTTTCTTCCAAAAGAAGATATGCCCCAAGGTATATGAAACTTGGGCAAATGAAAGACCGCGCTATAACGCAGAGTGAAACAAAGGCTCCCTTTACAATTAAAGGGAGCCTTCCTCTTTTATTACGTCACATCAATTTTTGTCCGTTTATTATAAGTCTGAATTTCAGTCCCAACATCTCTGCTGCCTTGCGGCACATAATCATACGCGCCAAAAATATTTCAAAATAATCCATAACAGCGCTGAATTCAGTATCAATTTCAAGCATCAGTGTGATACTTTTTTTGTCATCGGCTATCTTGAGCACAGAAGATTTTACAGAATAGTTTACGCGGTCGTGTATATCAAACGAAGTGATGTCGGTATTTCTTACTCTTGTACGGCGTACATCGGATTTGTCTGCCAAAATAAGTGCTGCCGAAACGGCATTTACGGGTGTTCCTGTTTTTTCATCGTGGTTGCCTATCGCTGTGGTAATAAGTGCGATATCTTCGGCAGGTACATTCATATGGTCGAGTAATCTGAAAGCAAGTACTGCACCTGTAAGCGGATGGTCGTTACGGTTGACAAGATTGCCTATATCGTGAAGATATGCCGCAATTTTTACGATTTCCACTTCGTGTTCGGGGTAGTCCAAGGTCTGCAATATATAAGCGGCAGTATCTGCAGTTTTGCAAACGTGCGGAAAACTGTGCTCGGTAAATCCAAGCGCTTTTAAAGATTCATCGGCTTTTGAGATATATGTGTTAATTTTACTGTCTTTTTTAAGCTCTTCGTATTTCATTGTTTTTACTCCTTTATATGATTCTTTATGACGGTATGTGTTAAATCTTCGGCTTTTAACAATCTGAATATAATATATGATATAACTATTGCGGGTAAAATATAAATCGCACCGCTAATAGAACAAATACCTTCAGCAGACAAGCAAAACATAGTAAGCGGCATATGGTTTACCGCCGATATAAATGCAACGGCTCCGATAAGAACAGGGAGCATATAGTCAGAAATCGGCAAAATGCCGGTGGCGATAAGTATTTCAGCCACTACCGCGCCGATTAGTGCGCCTAAGGCTATAAGCGGCAGAAAAAGTCCGCCGGTAACACCGACATTATTTGCAGTAAGAAGAATTACAGCTCGTGAAATAAGAATAATTAACAGTAAAAACAGGGGCGCTCTCGTGTGCAATAGTTTTTCAACCAGCGCGTGTCCTGGGCCGCCTATATCTTCTGCTATAAAGAGCAACAGGACAGAAAATAAAAATATAATCATCACTTTTAGGGAATAAGGCAATTTTACCTTTTGATTAATTAAGCGACATAGTTTATAGAGATATGTAAAAAGAATTGCAGAAAATCCGCAAATTATACCAACTATAACCGATATGTAAATAAACTTCCAATCAAAAGTGGTATTTATACCAATATCAAAAAGCCGATAACTGATATTAAAAAGTTTGCACAAAGAAAGGTTTACGGCAAAGGCCATAATAGAAGAAATAAACGATAATATCAAAAAGCGCGGTTTTGGTTTGATATGCATTTCTTCAACCGAAAAGATAATGCCTGAAAGAAAAGTACCTGTAACCGCTGAAAAACCCGCACCTGCGCCACAAGCAGTGAGATTATAGTCATCCCGTTTTAAAGCTTTGCCGATACCGTCTCCTATGAGTGCGCCAATCTGTACAGAAGGTCCTTCATTACCGAGCGGCACACCGACAAAAAAGGTGATAAGTGAAGATAAAATAACAGCAATAATATTTTTTATGTAATTCAGTTTCATTTTGGTATGGCTAAGTATTAGTGCGAACGGAATTCCGCCGCCTTTTACTTTTGGGAAATGTTTTGCAATTAATGCTGAAATTAAAGCAAAAACGATAGCAAATATTAAAACAGGTATTATTAAAATCACATTGCTTTGGATTATCGAAAAAAGAGCAGATGACAGATTAACAACAAAAGAACACAAAAATTTAAAAACAAAAACCGATAAACCTACAAACGCACCGACTGTAGTCGGTGCTAAAAACAAAGGTATTATAAATTGTTTTAAATAATGTGAAATATTTTTTATCATATATGTCACCACTTTCAAACTAAAATTATTGTATCACATTATTCAAGTATTAGCAATAAAAAGTGCTATTCTTTGTTGACAAAGAAGTGATATTTTGCTATATTTGAATAAGAAGGAAAGGGGAACAAATATGAAAAAATTACTCGAGAAAATCGCATTACCGGCGGAAACCGAACAGGCGGTAATTGATACATATAATAAAATTTGCAATTATGAAGAGTATAAAAAGATACGCAAAATGCTTGAAGATAAAATACCTTTTTCTCAAACACGGGAAGTTTGCTGTGAATTAGCTAAAAAAAGCGGTATTCACGAGTTTACGGTTTGTATGGCAGTACTTGTTTGTAATGCCGACATAGCAAAGAGCCGATATATAGGTAAAGGCGTTAGCGAAGAAGTATTTTACGAAACGGCAAGGGATTTGAAATTCAAATCGGATATTTGTTTGAGTCGTTTTGATATCAGAGGTATTTTCGTTTTTGAGTGGTTCCAAAAGTTTTATGAAGGAAATATTTATAAGCTTGGCAGACTGCAGTTTGTGCCGTTAAATAAAGGCAAAGATTATATTGCGGTACACGTGCCAGAAGACGGCAGACTTGATTATAGTGATGTCTGGGATTCTTACAAGGCAGCATACGATTTTTTCCCCAAAATAGAAGGCGATTTAATCGCATTTACCTGCCACTCATATTTCTTTGTGCCCGAATATCGGGGAACTGTTTTTAAAGAAGGCAGTAATACATACCGCTTTATCGAAGACTATACATTATTAGAGTGCGACTATTCTGAAGATTTTGTAGATGCCTGGCGTATATTTGATATGGATTATAAGGGAGACACTTCGGTGCTTC
>JAZNUZ010000143.1:0-5266 GCA_045592605.1 Acutalibacteraceae bacterium | reverse complement strand
TTCTGAATGAGTCTGTCAAGGCCTGAACTCTCAAGTCCTAATTCGGCTAAAAACATAAGTTTTTCTTGCAGTTCCATATCCGCCATATCGGCTTCAATCTGCGCACAAATCGGTAAAACCTGAGCGCCTTCTGCCGCCGCTATTTTAACAACTTCGGCAAAATAACGATTATCTTCGGGCGCGGCATCGGTGAAGTCTGCTTCACTCATATTTGCGGCATAAATTATCGGTTTACTGGTTAGTAGGTTCAGGGTGTCCATTACCGCTTGTTCTTCTTCGGTCAGTGTCATACTTCTTGCCGAATTTCCACCTTCAAGCACCGAATAAAGTCGTTTTAAAAAGTCCAATTCACCCTGCAAGGTTTTATTGCCTTTAAGGTCTTTGGTGGTTTTGGCGATTCTGCGCTCCACCATTTCCATATCGGAAAATATAAGTTCAAGGTCGATAGTTTCAATGTCTCTTACCGGGTCGATTGAGCCTTCAACGTGAATTATATCATCATTTTCAAAGCAACGCACAACGTGAACTATTGCATCTACTTCTCGTATGTTGCCCAAAAATTTATTTCCCAAACCTTCGCCCTTTGAAGCGCCCTTTACAAGCCCCGCAATATCAACAAACTCAATTACCGCAGGAACAATGGGCGGTACTTTATCGCCCACAGTATACATCTCGGCCAAACGGTCAAGTCTGCTATCAGGTACTGCAACAACACCAACGTTAGGGTCTATAGTGCAAAACGGATAGTTTGCAGCACCTGCCCCTGCATTTGTTATAGCGTTAAAAAGTGTAGATTTTCCAACGTTTGGCAGTCCTACAATTCCTAATTTCATAAATTTTTCACTCCATATCAACATTGTTCAACACATATTATATAGTTTAATTAAAATTTAATCAAGAAAAATGCAAAAAAAACTTTATTTTGTAATAATAATATTGTATAATTATGTCAGAAATCCAAAAAACAGAAAGGATGACCAAAATGGCGCAAACCTTTTCGGTATCTCTTGGGAGAATAATTAAAGAACACAATCTTGAAACTGTATTTTTACCTAAAAATGCAGAAGACATATTGATAAACAGTTCCGATGTTAACCGTCCGGGACTTGAAATGATAGGTTATTATGAGTATTTTGATAATCAGAGAATTCAGATACTCGGTAAAACCGAAAATTCTTATCTTGAAACGCTAAGTGAAGCCGAGTTTGAACAAATCATTGAAAAACTTTTTCAGAGCACTCCACCTGCTATTGTAGTTACTCGTGGTCACGCTATAGCTGACCGACTTAAAGGTTATGCGGAAAAATATGAAATACCGCTTCTCAGAACCAGTGTTGCTACATCGGAATTTATGGCTTCTTTGATAGCCTTCCTAAATTTGCAGTTAGCCCCGAGAATTACCAGACACGGCGTACTAGTTGAAGTATACGGTGAAGGTATATTGCTTTTGGGAGAAAGTGGTGTCGGTAAAAGCGAAACCGCTATTGAACTTGTTAAACGCGGACACAGACTCATTGCAGATGATGCGGTTGAAATCCGCAAGGTTTCGAGCAAATCACTGGTGGGTTCTGCACCCGATAACATACGACATTTTATTGAACTGCGCGGCATAGGAATTATTAATGCCAGTCGTATATTCGGTGTAGGTGCGGTAAAACTTACAGAAAAGATAGATTTAATTGTCAAACTTGAACCGTGGGATATAAACAAAACATACGACCGTATGGGTCTTGAGAGCGAAACTACTAATATTTTAGGACTTGATATAGCTTCACTTACAATACCTGTAAAGCCCGGTCGTAACCTTGCGGTAATTATAGAAGTTGCCGCTATGAACAACCGTCAGAAAAAGCTTGGTTATAATGCCGCCGAAGACCTGCTAAACAAACTTGGTATGGGCAACGGTGATGATGCAGCTAATACCGAAGTAAAAGCTTTTTAATTTAAAAATCTAATTTGAAAGGAAAAAAGAAAATGTATTGGTTAGGAATTGATTTAGGTGGAACAAACATCGCAGCAGGTGTTGTCGATGAGAATTATAAAATTATAGGTCGCGGCAAGGCAAAAACCGACCGTTCTTTATCGGCAGAGCTTATGGCCGATGATATGGTAAAAGCCGTAAATATGGCTATAGCAGATGCCGGTATTAAAGAAGAAGAAATCGTTGCTATGGGTATAGGCTCTCCAGGTGCGATTGACCCGACAACAGGTACTGTAATCGGAGCTGCAAATCTTAATTTCAAGAACACTCCCCTTTGCCAGATATTAAAAGACAAAACCGGCTTTGATTTCTATATCGAAAACGATGCTAATGCTGCCGCTTATGGTGAATTATTAGCGGGTGCTGGCAAAGGCAAAAAAGAATTAATCGCCGTAACATTGGGTACCGGTGTTGGTGGCGGAATTATTATTGATGGCAAAATCTTCTCGGGTCACAACCACTACGGCGCCGAACTTGGTCATATGGTGATTATGCACGGCGGTGAAAAGTGCGGTTGTGGCAGAAAAGGTTGTTGGGAAGCCTATGCTTCGGCTTCTGCCCTTATACGCCAGACCAAAGCCGCAATGCTCGAAAACAAAGACAGCATTATGTGGGAACTTGCCGGAGAACTTGACAATGTAAACGGTTTAACTTCTTTCGACGGAATGCGTAAAGGCGACAAGGTCGCAACAGATGTGGTAAATAAATATATAGAATATATTGCGGTAGGTATGATTGATATACTGAACATTTTCCAACCTGAAGTTATTTGTATCGGCGGCGGAATTTCCAAAGAAGGCGATACTCTGCTTAACCCCATTAAGAAATATCTTGCAGATGGCGGCTACGTTACAGGTGTTGCTAATGCCACCGAAATCAAAATTGCAGAACTTGGAAATGATGCCGGTATCATCGGCGCCGCGTTCCTTTGCAATTTATACAAAAAATAATAAAATCCCGAAAGGATTTCTTTTATGAATAAAGAGCATATTACTGCCTTTTTACAAAAAAATAATATATCCTTTGTAACCGATGAACCTATGTGCCGCCGTACCTCCTTTAAGGTCGGCGGCTATGCCGATTTTATGGTTTTTCCGAAAGATGAAACCGAAATTTCCCTTATTGTAGAGTTTTGCAAAGAAAACAATGTTTCTCTTACCGTTCTCGGTAAAGGTTCAAATGTTTTGGTGTCTGATAACGGCATCCGCGGAATTGTTTTATCAACCGAAAAAATCTGCGAAATTAAATGCTCTGCCGATGGCACAGTTTGTTGCGGTGCGGGTGCTTCGTTGACCGCAGTATGTCTCTCGGCGCTTGAAAACGGGCTTTCGGGACTTGAATTTGCATACGGTATACCGGGAAGTGTCGGCGGCGCCGTTTATATGAATGCGGGTGCCTACGGCGGAGAAATCATGGATATAATTGTGTCTGCCAAGGTTTTAAAAAATGGAGAAATTACGGACATTCCAAGTTCTCAAATGAATTTAGGATACCGAACTTCCATCTTTAAAACCGATGGTTCTATCATAATTTCTGTTGTTTTATGTCTAACCGGTGACAAAAAAGAAAACATAAAAGAAAAAATGACAGATTTTATGTCACGAAGAAAAGAAAAACAACCGCTTGACTATCCGAGCGCGGGTAGTACCTTCAAACGACCCGAAGGCTTTTTCGCAGGTGCACTTATCGAAAAAAGCGGTCTCAAAGGCTTTAGTATCGGAGGCGCCGAGGTGAGCGAAAAACATGCGGGGTTTGTTATAAATAAATCAAATGCCACTGCCAAGGATATAAAGAAATTGATTAACCACATTCAATCAAAGGTAAAGCTCGATAGCGGTGTTATGCTTGAACGTGAAGTTATATATTTAGGTGAAGATTAAAGATTAACGGAGTGCCGAAATGTCGTTTTCTTATGAGTTGAAAACCGAATTGTGTAATATCAAAACCGCCGCTTGTTGCCGCATGGCAGAGTGCTACGGTATGATGCTTTTTGCGCATTTTTTTGATAACAGAAAAATTTCAGTTCTCAGCGACAATCCATCAGTTCAGAAAAATTTTGCCTACCTATTAAAAAAATGTTTTTCTGCCGAATGTAACTTTACCGCTTCTGATGGAAAAAAGCCTATGTATAAAGCAGAAGTTTCGGACCCCAATATTGTTACAGAAATTTTTCAATCGGCAAATTCTTCTCTTTTCGAAAAAATCTTAGAAAAAGACTGTTGCCGTGACGCATTTATACGTGGTGCTTTTTTATCCTGTGGACATATTATGAATCCCGAAAAGGAATATCGGGCAGAATTCAGGGTTAAAAGTCAGAATTATGCTGATTTACTCGAAGAAATACTTAACAACCGAGATATTAAACCATTTAAAACACTTCGCGGTAATTCTATAATATTTTATTACCGCAAAAGTGACCGTATCGAAGACCTGATTACAGTTATGGGCGCGGGTAATATTACACTTCATCTTATGGACCTTAAAATTATAAAAGGCGTAAGAAACAATATAAACAGAAAAAATAATATTGATGAAGCAAACACTTCAAAAATGATTGAAGCATCAATTTCTCAACGCGCTGCTATAAAATATCTTATTGACAGTGACAAATTCAGTGTATTAAGTGATGATTTAAAAGAAATTGCTCTTCTGAGAATGGCTAACCCCGATGCATCTTTGAACGAACTTAGTCGTTTATGCAGCATTTCAATTTCAAAATCAGGTATTAATCATCGACTTAAAAAAATAGTGGATACCGCCGAAAACCTAAAAAACAGGAAGTGAATAAAATGAGTTTTGTACATCTGCATGTTCATACACAGTACAGTCTTTTAGATGGAAATTGCCGTATAAAAGACTTGATTGATGCTGCAAAACTTAAAGGACAGACTTCTATTGCCATTACTGATCACGGCGTAATGTACGGCGCAGTAGAATTTTATAAATACGCTAAACAAGCGGGTATAAAGCCGATTATCGGTTGCGAAGTTTATGTTGCGCCCAGAAGCCGTTTTGACAAGGATAAATTTTATGATAGTGAATATAACCATCTTGTTTTACTTTGCAAGAACGAAACGGGTTATAAAAACCTTATTAAATTGGTTTCGGCAGGATTCACCGAAGGTTTTTACAGCAAACCGCGTATCGATAAAGAACTTTTATCCGCACACAGCGACGGGCTTATCGCCCTTTCCGCCTGTCTTGCGGGTGAATTGCCACGCCTTATTTTAAAGGACAACTATAAAGTCGGAGGCCAAGCGGTCTTAGGAAGACAAATCCTTGATG
>JAZNUZ010000142.1:0-5812 GCA_045592605.1 Acutalibacteraceae bacterium | reverse complement strand
GGTCGTGAATTTATTCAGCCCACCGCAGTTTTTTATAAGCGTATCTGTCGGTCTTACGTGCAAATGATATGTATTACAAAGCATAACCTGACATTTTATTTCCTTTAAATCGGCAGCAGAAACGCCACCCTTTATTGCGCTTTGTGTTGCAACGTTCATAAAAGCAGGTGTCTGAACAGTACCGCGGTTTGTTTTAAACTCGCCGCGTCTGGCATTTCCTTCTTGTTTTAAAACCTTAAACATAACATTCTCTCTTTACAAAAAATTCTTTATATCATCGGCAAAGCCGACACCTTACCTTTTCACTCTTACCTATTACTTCTTACCCGTTGATTTTGTATCACAAAATCAACATTGCATCACCGAAGCTGAAAAATCTATATTCTTTTTCGACTGCAGTTTTGTATGCATTCATTGTACTCTCATACCCAGCAAAAGCCGAAACCAGCATAATAAGAGTACTCTCAGGAAGATGAAAATTGGTAATCAAAGCATCCATTACCTTAAACTCATAACCCGGATATATAAAAATATCGGTGTCTTCGCTACAGGCCTTAATCTCGCCGAATTTTGTCGCGGCGCTTTCGAGAGTTCTGCACGAAGTTGTTCCTACACAGATTACTCTGCCACCGTTTTGCTTTGTTTTATTTATAATTTCTGCCGTTTCTTCGCTTATAAAATAGTGTTCGGAATGCATTTTGTGCTCGGTTATTTCATCCACCTTTACAGGTCGAAATGTACCCAGACCCACATGCAAGGTAACAAAAGCGATATTAATACCCTTTTCCTTTAATCGTTCTAACATTTCGGGGGTGAAGTGGAGCCCCGCCGTTGGTGCGGCGGCGCTTCCGAGTTCTTTTGAATATACTGTCTGATAGCGTTCCTTGTCTTCTAATTTTTCCTTTATATAGTGTGGAAGTGGCATTTGTCCTACCTTATCGAGCACCGAAAAAAATTCACCAATACAAGTAAACTCTATAACTCTGTTGCCATCCGGTAAAACATCGGTCACAACACAAGATAATTCATCGGAAAACTTAAATTCGTGGCCTGTTTTTGCCTTTTTGCCGGGTCCTGCAATACACTCCCACTTTAAAGAAGAAATCTGCTTTAAGAGAACAAATTCGACTACCGCGCCCGTGTCTATCCGCGTACCGAAAATTCTTGCAGGTAAAACGCGTGTATTATTTAACACAAGCGTATCTCCACTCTTTAAATAATCATCTAAAGTATTGAAAACTGTATGGGTTATATCCCCTGTTTGCCGATGTAAAACCATAAGGCGAGACATATCTCTTGGTTCTACAGGTGTCTGTGCAATAAGATTTTCAGGCAAAAAATAATTAAATTCGCTTTTTTTCATAATTTTTCTTGATTTCTCCGCTACAGATTAATTGACAAAATCACCAATTAATGCTATATTAATATAATGATTAGTATACTAGGTATTATATTGCAAATTGTTGAATAAGGCAATACTTTATTTTAAATTTGCGTTAATTGAAAGGTTTGTTGAATATGAAAAAGTACAAAGTTGGTATTATTGGTGCAACAGGTATGGTTGGTCAGCGTTTTGTTTTACTTAACGCGGGTCATCCCTGGTTTGATATTGAAGTTCTCGCAGCATCTTCCCGTTCGGCAGGTAAAACCTACGAAGAAGCTGTTGGAAACCGCTGGGCTATGACACAGCCTATGCCTGAATCGGTAAAGAATATGCCCGTACTTGATGCTACGGCTGATATGGAAAAGATAGCCAAGAGTGTGGATTTTGTTTTCTGCGCAGTTGATATGAAAAAGGATGAAATTAAAGCTTTGGAAGAAGCTTATGCAAAACTTGAATGTCCTGTTATCTCGAATAACAGCGCACACCGTTTCACACCCGATGTTCCTATGATTATCCCCGAACTCAACCCCGAACATGCCGAAGTTATCCATTCACAGAGAAAGCGTCTCGGTACAAAACGCGGTTTTGTAGCAGTAAAATCAAACTGTTCACTCCAAAGTTATGTACCTGCAATTTTCCCGCTTGATAAATTTGGCATAAGCCGTGGTCTTGTTTGCACCTATCAGGCTATCTCGGGTGCGGGTAAAACCTTTGAGCGTTGGCCTGAAATGGTCGACAATCTTATCCCCTATATCGGTGGCGAAGAAGAAAAATCAGAAAACGAACCGCTTAAAATCTGGGGTAAGGTAGAAAACGGTGTTATTGTTAATTCCGACTCACCAAAATTAACTGCTCAGTGTTTCAGAGTTCCTGTGTCTGACGGACATACTGCCGCAGTTTTTGTAAGTTTTGATAAAAAACCAAGCAAAGAAGAAATTCTTGACATCTGGAAAAACTTTAAAGGTCGTCCGCAGGAATTAGAACTGCCGAGCGCTCCGAAGCAGTTCCTTAACTACTTTGTGGAAGACAATATGCCGCAAATCAAACTTCAGCGCGAACTCGAAAACGGTATGGCAATATCAATCGGTAGATTGCGCGAAGATACCCAGTACGATTATAAATTTGTATGTATGTCGCACAACACTCTGCGCGGTGCCGCAGGTGGCGCAGTTCTCTTAGCAGAGCTTCTTTGTGCGGAAGGTTATATTGATTAATCAGAAAGGACTCTTGTCTTATGAAAAAGAGAATTTTTACAGGCGCTGCAACTGCTCTTGTTACCCCTATGTTCGAAGATGGCTCGGTTAACTATGCCGCGCTCGAAACAATAATTGAAGACCAGATAAAAGGTGGTATAGATGCGCTTGTTATCTGTGGTACTACAGGTGAAGCCGCAACTCTCGATACAGAAGAACACATAAAGGTTATCGAAGAAGCCGCTAAAATAACAAACGGCAGAGTTCCGATTATAGCCGGTACAGGAAGCAACGATACTGCTTATTCGGTTGAACTCAGTAATATGGCTCTAAAAGCCGGTGCCGATGCACTATTGCTCGTAACCCCTTACTATAATAAAACTTCACAAGCAGGTCTTATTGCGCACTACAACTATATTGCAGACCGCGTTGATGCACCTATAATTCTTTACAATGTTCCGTCGAGAACCGGTGTAAATATTTTGCCCGAAACATATGCAGAACTTGCCAAGCATAAAAACATTATCGCGGCTAAGGAAGCCAACGGGGACATTTCATCGGTTATTAAAACCAAGGCATTATGCGGAGATAATCTTGATATTTATTCGGGTAATGATGACCAGATTGTACCTATTTTATCTGTAGGCGGTATCGGTGTTATTTCGGTACTTTCAAACGTAGCACCTAAAGAAACACACGATATGTGTCAGGCTTTCTTTGATAATGATACAAAGAAGGCTATGGATTTACAGATTAAATATATCGATTTAATTAATGCTTTATTCAGTGATGTAAACCCCATCCCCGTAAAAGAAGCTATGAACATTATGGGAATGAATTTAGGTCCCTGCCGTTTACCGCTTGTCAGCATGAGCGATGCTAAACGTGAAGCACTTAAAAATGAACTTAAGAAGGTAGATTTAATCTAATTTAAAGGGACGTGAAAAAATGCTTAAAATTATATTAAGCGGATGTTCGGGAAAAATGGGCTCTGTTATCAGTGAAATAGTCGCTGATGACAACACCTGCGAGATTGTTGCGGGTGTTGACCCTTATTTTAAAGAAGGTATTAAATTTCCGGTATATCCTTCTTTTAATAATCTCCCAAAAGCCGATGTTATTATTGACTTTTCTAATCCTGCGGCACTTGAAAACATGCTCGAATATTCTAAAAAACATTCTGTGCCGACCGTTATTGCCACAACAGGTTACAACGATAGTGACATTAAAAAAATCAAAGAAGCGGCACAATTTGCCCCTATCTTCTTCACTTTTAATATGTCACTCGGCATAAACCTTTTAACAAGCCTTGTGAAACGGACAACCGATATACTTGGAAATGATTTTGATATTGAAATCATTGAAAAGCATCACAACCAAAAAATCGATGCGCCGTCGGGCACTGCCATAATGTTGGCAAATGCCGTAAACGATACGCTATCCGAAAAAATGGTTTATGAGTATGACCGCCATTCAAAACGTGAAAAACGTTCTAAAAACGAAATCGGAATTCACTCGGTACGCGGCGGAACAATAGTCGGCGAACATGAAGTGATTTTCGCAGGAAACAACGAAGTTATAACACTAACCCACCAAGCCTTTTCAAAAAGCGTTTTCGCTTTTGGTGCCGTAAGGGCCGCTAAGTTCTTAACAGGTAAAGGAAACGGCTTATATGATATGAATGATTTAATAAATGAAAAATAGAAGCACTTACGAGACTTCTCTAAAGGAAGTCTCGTAGTTTTATTCGCCAATGGCGAGTTGTATTGCTTCGCAGTTATATTATGCTTTCGCATAGTGATATTGTCCTACGGACAGTTTTTAGGGCGAATAAAATACCACTACGACCAAAGGGAGTAATATCACTTTCACAAAGTGAAAATATCACTCTGTGCGTCAGCACAGAATATCACTTACTTTTTTCGCTTTGTTGTAAAAGGGTTTGGGTATCACCCAAAAAGCATTTGTGCTTACAAATGCTTTGCTGGTTCTATCAGATAAACACAAGAAAAACCACGATGAATTTCATCGTGGTTTTTATCATCCTTATGAGAAGTATCATCTTTCAGTGCTTCTATTTTTTTATAAATCTTTTATATAACAACGACGTCTTTTATGAAGTTCGGTATCAAATGATTTCCACTGTGCTAAAATTTTAGCATTTGTCTCAAGCATAGGACCTGTTTCGGCATATTTAATACCGTTTTTAGCGGCATTTTGAATAAGGTGGTCAAGTATTACCGCATTAACACCCGCACCCTGTAAATCAGGTCTTACGGCTATTAGAAACATATCGAGTGCCTTACTTTGCTCGAATGCTTTGAGTACATCAATCCATCCAAGCGGGAAAAGTCTGCCCCGCGATTTTTTCATCGCTTCAGCAACAGATGGCGCACTTACACCAAAAGCAACCAGATTATCATCTTCATCCATTACAAAGCAGGTGTATTTAGGATTTAATAATGGTATAAATTTATTGGCATATTTTTTTATCTGCTTTTCATTTAAATCTACAACACCGTAAAGTGGAGCATAAGCGGCATTGACAAGTTCGAAAACACGCGATATGTACGGTGCAAAGCCAAAACGTGTTTTTACCTTAACCTTATGTAACTTTTTGCGTTTGCAGATATGCTCGGCGATTCTGTGCATTTTTTCTGCCTTTTCGCTATTTATATCGGGAGCCATAATCTTATACTCAACCCAGTCGGTATCTTTTTTGTATCCCAATTTTTCGAGATGCTCGTTATAATAAGGCTCATTATAGTAAGTGATAAACATACTGCGTTTATCGAAGCCTTCCACCAGCATACCTTCCCTATCCAAATCACAAAATCCGAGCGGTCCGTGTACCTGATTACAATTTTTTTCTTTCGCCCAATTTTCTACTGCTGAAAATAGAGCCGAAGACACTTCTATATCATCAATAAAGTCTACCTGGGAAAAACGCATACGTTGTGTTCCCCATTTTTCATTGGCTTTATAACTTAAAATCGCACCAATTCTACCAACTATTTTGCCTTCCCTATATGCTAAAAAGCATTTTGCATCACAATAATCAAATGCAGGGTTCTTCTCTTTATCCCAGTCTGCCATATCATCCCCGAAGAAAGCGGGAACGAAATTAGGATTGTCTTTATACAGTTTATTTGGGAAATCAACAAAATCGCGTAGTTGTGATTTGGATGAAACTTCCACAATTTGAACTGAAGTCGGAGGCCAAGCGGTCTTAGGA
>JAZNUZ010000141.1:0-2372 GCA_045592605.1 Acutalibacteraceae bacterium | reverse complement strand
ACTGGCTTTTGCTACCGAAGAAATTTATAAAATGCATATCGAAAACAAACAAAAATGATAAAAACCGACCGGTAACTAAAAAAATCGGTCGGTTTTTTGGTTTATATATATAGATTTTTATTTAATTTTATATTATAATATTATTTAGATGTTTTTTAAGGAAGATGATAAAATGTATAAGATTCTCGCAAAAAGAATTCTTAATCCTACCGTTACATTAATGGAAATAGCCGCACCCGACGTGGCTAAAAAAGCTGAGCCGGGTCAGTTTATAATTTTAAGAGTGGACTCTACCGGTGAACGTATACCCCTTACCATTGCAGATTTTGATAGGCAAGCGGGAACGGTTACTATAATTTTCCAGATAGTCGGCGCTACGACAGAAAAGTTAAATCACCTTGAAGCCGGTGATTTTATAGAAGACTTTGTTGGTCCTTTAGGTAAACCAACACATACTGAAGGCCTTAAAAAAGTTGCAGTTATCGGCGGCGGTGTCGGTACGGCTATTGCCTACCCTGTTGCTAAAAAGCTACACGAAAACGGTTGCGAAGTTACTTCTATTGTCGGTTTTAGAAACAAAGATTTAGTAATACTCGAAGATGAATTCCGTAAAGTATCTGATAACTTTATTCTTATGAGTGATGATGGCTCTATAGGTAAAAAAGGATTAGTGACAAATGCTTTAAAGGAACTTTTGGATAACGGCCAACAGTTCGATGAAGTTATTACTATCGGTCCGCTTGTTATGATGAAATTCGTATCGCTTCTCACCAAAGAATATGCGATAAAAACTGTAGCTTCAATGAATCCTATTATGATTGACGGTACAGGAATGTGCGGTGGCTGCCGACTTACCGTTGGCGGTAAAACCGTATTTGCCTGTGTTGACGGTCCTGAATTTGATGCGCACGAAATAGACTTTGATGAAGCTATTCAGCGTTCTTCTATGTATATGTCGTTTGAAAGACACAAGCATGAAGATACCTGCAATTTATTAAGACAGGGGGAAAAGCAAAATGGCTAATATGTCACCGAAAAAAAATGAAATGCCGCTACAGTCCCCTGATACGAGAAACAAAAACTTTAGCGAAGTAGCACTCGGTTATACGCGTGAACAAGCTATAGATGAAGCGGCGCGTTGTCTTAACTGTAAACACAAACCCTGTGTTTCGGGGTGCCCTGTAGGTATAGACATCCCCGCGTTTTTAGAGAAAACCGCATCTGGTGAATTTGAAGCGGCATATAGAATAATCTCTAATGCATCGGCCCTTCCTGCCGTTTGCGGCAGAGTATGTCCGCAAGAAACACAGTGTGAGAGCAAGTGTGTGCGCGGTATCAAAGGGGATGCCGTCGCTATCGGCAGACTTGAAAGATTTGTTGCCGACTATCACAACACACTCGAAAATATAGAAATTTTAGCCCCTACCGCTAAAAAAGGAAAGGTTGCGGTTATCGGCTCGGGTCCATCAGGACTCACCTGTGCCGGAGACCTTGCTAAAAAGGGCTATGCCGTAACCGTTTTCGAAGCGCTTCATATCGCAGGTGGTGTACTTGTATACGGTATACCTGAATTCCGTCTGCCAAAATCTATTGTTGAAAAAGAAATTGACTCTCTTAAAAAATTAGGCGTTGAAATTAAAACCAACACCGTAGTCGGTAAAACAGTATCGATAGATGAACTGATGACGGATTGGGGGTATGATGCCGTATTTATCGGCTCGGGCGCAGGTCTTCCTAAATTTATGAATATTCCGGGTGAAAATCTTAAGGGTGTTTACTCGGCAAACGAATTTTTGACCAGAATAAACTTAATGAAGGCATATATGCCCGACAGTGATACCCCCGTACAAAAGGCATCGCGCGTTGCCGTTGTTGGCGGTGGTAATGTTGCTATGGATGCCGCGCGTTGCGCTAAACGACTCGGCGCTGAGGTTTACATAATATACCGCCGCGGTATGCAAGAACTCCCTGCCCGTAAAGAAGAAATCGAACACGCCATAGAAGAAGGCATTGTTTTTAAAACCCTTACAAACCCCACTCAAATTCTGGGGAATGAAAACGGATTTGTCAGCGGTATTAAATGCGTAGAAATGACTCTCGGCGAACCCGATGCTTCGGGCAGACGTCGTCCGCAAGTGAAGGAAAACAGTGAATTCGAAATCGAAGTTGATACAGTCATCATGTCTCTTGGAACATCTCCAAACCCATTGATTTCTTCTACAACAGTTGGACTTGATATTAACAAGAGAAAATGTATCATCGCAGATGATGAAACAGGTGCAACATCCAAAGAAGGCGTTTATGCTGGTGGAGATGCTGTAACAGGAGCAGCAACTGTAATTCTTGCTATGGGTGCAGGAAAAACAGCGGCA
>JAZNUZ010000140.1:0-10204 GCA_045592605.1 Acutalibacteraceae bacterium | reverse complement strand
GCGATAATTCGCTTGTCGGTGTGTATAAAGAAATAAAAACGGTTTTTGAAGAACTATCGCAACAACAAAATATATAGGCATAAAAAATCCCGTTCAGATATCTGAACGGCATTTTTTATGCCTATATATTTTGTTGTTGCGATACTTCTTCAAAAGCCGTTTTTATCTCTTTAAACACACCGACAAGCGAATTATCGCTCAGTTTCACTATCAATCGGTCATAGGTCATAATTCCGTTGGTTTCATCTTCAACATCACTTAGTTGTGTCAGTACCGCCGCGTTAAGACCGTATTTTATTGCGGGTAGCACCTGATTTTGATACAAACTCTTTAAATCTCTTTCGAAATCTTCTTTAGAACTGCACTTTTTATATCCAAAGGTTTTATCGAGATTAAATGAATTTTCGGGTATCTTGTAAGAGTATCCACCAAATTCAGACAGTACAAGCGGTCGGCGCTTTGACAGGTGAGAAAATTTAATAGGTTTAAAATAAACGTGTTCGCTTATAACATCACTTGCGCCTTCATAAAACCAACCCGATGCGGTGTCAAAAATGCGTGATGAATCAAGTAACTTTAATTCCCCGTATATACGCGCAGCTTCATACTGTCCCCATCCTTCGTTGAAAATGGTGTAGTAGCAAACCGAAGGGTGATTATAAAGAACTTTCAACATCCCTTTAGCGCACTCTTCAAACCGCACTTTGCTATTTATATTTTTATTTTTCTTTTTTTGCTTTTTAAAACCGATTGTGGGCAATGCGGTATCTCTTAAAAAACTATATTCGCCGTTGTTTACACAATCCTGAAAAACCGCCATGCCATAAATGTCACAATAGTAATAAAACAGTTGCGGCTCAATTTTTATGTGTTTTCTAAGCATATTAAATCCGAGCTTTTTGGCGGTCAAAATATCGTTTTTATATCCATCGTATGTCGATGGGGTAAAAATACCATCACTGAAATAACCTTGGTCGAGCAGTCCGTTAAAGAAGTAGGGGCGTCCGTTTAATGCGATGAACGGTTTGCCGTTCCTTTTCTCAACCGTTATAGTACGCAAGGCGAAATAGGAATTAACCTTGTCTTCACCAGACTGTAGTGTGAAACGGTAAACATATGGGTTTTCGGGCGTCCATAAAACAGGGTTTTCAATCTCTGTTTCAAATCTGTCGCCCGTAAAAGTATACTCTTTTTCACCCGCCGGTGTGACTATTTTTATATTCTTTTGCTCTTCGCCGCCTTTTATTTTGATTATAACCGAATCGGTAGATGGATAGACCTTTATTTTGCTTATATGTTTTTCGGGCACACTCTCAAGCCACACAGTCTGCCATATACCCGAAACCGCAGTATACCACATACCGCCGCGTTTGTTGGTCTGTTTGCCGTAAGGCAGAGTTGTATCCAGATTATCCGTGACTTCAACCCTTATTATATTGTCTGTTTTATTTAGATAATCGGTAACATCGAAACTGAAGGGAAGATAACCGCCTATATTTCTACCGACAAAACTACCGTTTATATATACTTCTGCCATCTGGTCTACAGCGCCGAAATTCAAAATCACGCGGTCGCGAACAAAATTTTCGGGCAGAGTAAATCGGCGGGAATAAACAAACTGTGAGCCCTTTTTGAAAATTTTCGAAACACCGGATATTTTAGATTCAGGGCAAAACGGAACTAATATTTCCCCCGAATATATATACGCGTTTTTTCTTACTACCTGAAAATTCCATTTACCGTTAAGACAAAGGTAAGAATCGCGTTCTAATAACGGGCGCGGATAGTCGGATAACGGAATTTCCCCCAAATCTTTTTCAAAAGGTGTGGTAAGGGACTGTATACGCGGTTTTCTTTTTTCGCGAAAAAAATACATAAAGAGCGCTAAAAAAACTGTCACAATAAGTGCCGCTAAGAATATGTTTTGATTTGGTAAAAACGATTCCGTGCCATCATTATTTTTTATTATCTCGGCGTTTTTAAGCACAGTTTTGCCAATAAATGGACCGACAATGCCGGGTATTAACACTTGTGAAAAAATTCTGATACCCTGCAATCTTCCCGCTTTGCCTGTGGGTGTTTTTTCGCGTATTACGGCGCCAAATACCGCCATTCCCGAAAGATAACCGCACATCATAAATAATGAGCCGATAAATACAAGCGGTTTTGAAGTGAAGAAATACAAAATTATGAAGCCGACAATGAGCCACGCGACCGATATAGTCGAAGATATAATAAATCCTTTTTTATCATAAAATCTACCCCAAAATGCCGTCACAAGAGATGCCAGAATTATTGCAGGTGCCATTATAAATACATAGTCTGTCATACCGAGCGACTTTTCATAGTAAATTATAAGATACGGCATAAAAATCTGTATAGCTATATTGAATATAACAAACAGAAATAAACTTTTGTAAAGCGCTATATTTTCCAGTACAGTTGACATACGAAAACCGTAGATAATGTTCTGCAAATAGCCGTTGCTGGATGGCTTCACCGCCTTTTCTTTTATTATAAAGCAACCGATTATACCGACAGCTAAGGTCAGGACACCGATAACTACGAAAATAACCGACCAACTGTCTGCTCTTTCTAAATCGAATGCCATAAATCCGCCGAAAACCGCCAGAATTGCGACAAGCGGCATCATCGAATTTATGCCTTCTGCAGCGCCGCGATTGGTAGAATCGGTAGAATCGGTAAGCCAGGCATTGAAAGCCGCATCATTGGCGGTTGAACCGAAAAAAGTCATAACACAATCAAGAATTATGGTAAGCGTTACACCAACCGACAGCGCGGAAACGGTTAGCGGTACCATTTTATTTATAATGTCGGTGCGAACAAGGGTAAAGCTAAGTATTGAAACGCCCCATAGTATATAGCCACCGCATATAAATATTTTACGTTTGCCTATACGGTCGGATAAGGCCCCCATAAATACGGTTGTGAGTGTTGCCGATACTGCACTTGCGGCAACCATTAATGCGATATCGGCCGCAGTTGCGCCAAACATATTATAAATAAATACGTTAAAGTACATATTCTCGACTACCCATGCAACCTGTCCCATAAAACTAAACAGGGTCAGCACAAGCCAGAATTTGCCCGACAATTTATTTTTCATAGTTGTTTCTCCACTTTCTTTGTTTAAAAAAGGCATCCCTACTTTTAAGGATGCCTAAAATTTATATTTTAAATATACCATTTTGGGTGCTCTTTGTCAACTTTTAGTCTGCTTGACTTTTACCGATAAATCAAGTATACTTAATTTTGGTGATAGTATGAAAAAATATTTTGATAAAATTATGGGATTTATAAATAAGTCTTTAGATTATATAAAGTCCCACAAAAAAGTTTCTGCCATTGTTGGCGGTGCAGTACTACTGGTTATTATACTGATAATAATTTTGGTTGCCGCAAAACCCGATGCTCAGACTAATAACAATCCCGAAATACCGTCTTCGGTTGGCAGTAATTCGAGCACACCATCTGAGAATACGCCAAGCAATCCTACTCAATCAGAAACCACAAGCAGTGAAGAAACTAAGTCCGAAACTACGAGTAGTGAAGAAACTAAGTCCGAAACCACGAGTAGCGAACAAACTCAATCTGAAACTACGAGTAGCGATTCTACACAATCCGAAGACACGAACAGTGAACTCACTCAATCTGAAATTGATAAAATAGGTGAGTGGTGGTCATCGGGAGTTGATATAATTACTGAAGGCGATATTTCGCTTAACTAACTGTGAAAACTATTTGTTTTAAAGGGAAGCAGAGCTTCCCTTTTTTATATACTATTGAAAAAAGAAGTCTCAATTTCTTGAGACTTCTTTTTTGTTTTTGCTTATTAGTTAATACCGTTGATGCCAGATGTCCATCCTGCGCCCCAACCGGTTTCGTTGTCATCGCCTTCTGTGAAGGTTGAAGCAACAACGTCTTCTAAATCAAGTTCTGTTACGATTAATTCAGGAGTTTCATAGTTTTTCATAACTTTCATCCACCTTCCCTTATTGCGCTTGTTTGCTCATAGTGAAAGTATATTCACTGTTGAGAGCAGAATGGTCATATATACCGTGCGGAGCATATTGATAACACTTAAGTGTTGCCGCGCTGTTAAGTTCGTTATAAAGAGCGATTGTGCCACGAACAGGGCAAGTAAGGTCGGCAAGACCGATGCTCATAGTAAGTTTGAAATCAGGACGACTGCTAAGTGAAGCATTGATAGCTTGAGCAGCATTGATTGTCAAGAAATTAACCTTGTAGTCGGTAGTGCCTGCAATATACTGCGGATACCAACCGTCATGTGCGCCATCGTTACCGCTTGTTCCGTAGGTGTCCATACCGCTGAGCCACGGATAAGAAACATCAACACTTGTTACACTCTTATCAGCAGCAGCTACAAGAACTGACTGCCAACCACCCATTGAGCCGCCGCTCAATGATACTGTGCCCAAGCTACCGAGTTTTGTAGCGAGTGCCTTAGCAAACTGAACTGCAAGGTAGTCTCTGTTGATTACACCATCTTCATAAGCGCCGTATGCACCTTCTGCACTTGACTCGATTATAGCGTTCTTTGTACCGCCTTCGGTCCAGTGTACAGTTTCAAGATTGTTATAATATGAGCTATCCTGACTATTCAAAATACCGTGAGAGTTAAGTCCTATGTTAATAGTACCACTCTTGTTTGCATATGAGCCACTGCTTGAGCCGTAAGCCTGGAAGTTTGCGGCAACATTCAATGTGCCACTGGCATTTGCGGGAATAGACATTACAAATGAAGCAGGACGAGCGTTGTAGTTGTTGTATTCAAACAAGCCATTAGCGCCGGTTGACTGAAGTCCTATTGTGTCATTAGTTGCAACAAGTACATCAAACTTATCGTAACCGTTTGCGGTTTCAACATATGTTACAGAGAACAAGTTGTTATAGGTGAAAGGAGTCTGCTTATTACCTGCATACCAAGCAGCAAATCCATCAAGACCGGTAGCGATTGCGCTTACGCGGTCCGCATTGTTAGTTGCGTACTCGCCATAATGTGCTATCGCTGCATCTGAAGACAATTTATACTGTGCAGGTACATCTATGCTTTCAACACCTGCTGCAGCAGTGATAACAAATACTGTCTGGCTCTGTGCAAAGGTGAGAGACTGACCACCTTCGGTCTTAACAGTTAACTTAAGATAAACTATGCCTTCTTGAGACATTTTGGTTTTTACAACCAAAATGTCTCCTGACATTGTGCCTTGTTTTACACAAACATCGCCATCAAGCGGTGTATTAGATTCGCCGTATTGAGTTACTGCATTTACACTTGGGTTGTCTTTGCAGAGATCCCAAGAAACATCATAACTACCTGCGAGTCTTACTACGAAAGTGATTTCTTCACCGACTGCGTATGAAAGAGCGGTTGTAGCGGCATTGCCATCATAATCATTATCGGTACCCACTAATGTGAACACTTTGGCTAAGTCGCCATCGCCATCATAGTTAGATCCTACCTTTGCAGGAAAAGCTGCGTTTAAAACATCGTTATAAGATTTAGCATTATCAACATCAGGCATAATAACTTCATTGCCCTTGATGATATAAGGAACTGCCACAATCTTAACATCCTTCATGTTTTCAGGAATACCTGTCAACATAGCCGAAATATCTGCATAAGCTTCTGTCAAGGTCTTAACTGTGCTGAACTTAACGTTCTGTGCAGTGTAATCACTTACACCGATACTTACTGTATCACCTGCCAACATATCAGCAGTTACTGCGCTGAGCTTCTGAGCATCAAGCAATACTTCAGGAATGATGAGTGCGCCGACTGCAGAATATCCATCAGCAAGTACGCCTACATCGCCCAACTTCTTAATCTGCGGAACGCGTGTTACAAATCGGATACCTGACTTGGTCGGGTTGTAACCTTCATAAATCGGATAGAGTGAAGCTTCACGTGTTTCTAAGTCTACATATTCGGCTGTGAGCATCATTGTTTCGGGTAATACCACGTTGAATGTAAATGTCTTACCTGTTACATCGCCGTCAACAATCTTCTTGGTGGTGTTATCGGCTGCAAGTTTAAGTGTGCCGTACTTGAGAGCTTTTGCATCTGTCTCATCAATGCTAACTGTATAGGCTGTTGCATCGTTAAGTACAGGAGCTACTGTCATATTAAGACCGGCAAAGTTTTCGGAAGCAGTTAATGAAACAACATCCTTAGCTACTATAGTATAAGGAATTGCAACGGTTTCACCGTTGTATGTAGCGTTTAATGTAACGCTGCCTTCCTTGAATGCAATGAAGTAACCGCCGGAAATCTGATAATTAGCATTACGAGCTTCCGCAAAAGCAATTTCTGCACCGGAAACCATAGCGCCGTTTACATTAAATACCATATCGCTGAGTTTAGCTTTGGTATTTGCAGAAGATGTGTAGGCTGAAAGAGATAATTCTTCCATTTCAGGTAAAGTAACATCGTTGAGTACTACCTTAACTTTGTTGAGATAAGCACCTGTGTACTTAACTTCGAAACCAAAGGTACCTTTACCAAAGTTACCGCCTTCAATAAATGCGTCATAAGTATCTTTAGAATATGCATTATTTGTGCTATTGTTGGCTTGGTTATAGTAGTATAATGTCTTATCTGTATCGAGTACTTCAAGCATTGCGCTATCGCCTGTACCAATGCTATAGCTTAAACGGTTGCCATCAAGCTTGATTGAATACTTGATGTCATGGCCTACACCCTGAGATGTTCTTGTAAGACGGTCATATACATATCTACCGTCAAGTTTTTCATTGCCCTTAGCAATAATGCCACCATCTTCAAGTGAGTGCAAGAACAAGTATGTTTGCGACATCAATTCTGTATGAGCAGTAGATGTCATCTTACCTAAGTCAACGCCACCAAAGTTATCGAATTCGAAAGCCAAAGCATTCTTTGTGCTATCAAATATCTTTGTGCTGGCAGCATCTTTATTAAGGGTTGCGCGTGTAATGAACGAAATACGGTCAGACGACCATCCGTTACCGTCTGCAGTTGTAGCATTTATAACGGTTGCATTGATTGTATAGTCTGCGAAGTCTTCAAGCATAGCCGACTTATACATATAGAGTGCCTGTCGGTTATAGATTGTACCCTTAGAACCGATACCCTCTGTATTAAGGTTAGCACCATTTAATGATTCAAATGTTGTAACATCCTTAAGGTCTACGCTTGTTGTAAGGTCTAAGATTGAGTTGCTGTGGTAACCTACCCAGTCATTAGCGTTATAATCGCCGTTTGAGAAGTCAAGGTCAACAAGTGCAAATTCATTGTTGCCTACTTCGTTAACAACAACATAAACATTCTTTGTGCCGCCTGTATAGGTGAGCTTAAATCCGGTAGCGCCGGTAGTTGTTGTTGCGATTTTGTTGTCAACTATCTTTGCACTGCTACCGCTGATAACTTCCCACTGAGCATCTGTAGCAGCTACTACTGAGCCGTCTTCGAGTTCAATAAGGATGTTACCTAAGTCAACCACCTTATTTACATACATCGGGATTGCAGGGCTTCTATCTTTTACGGTATAGAAGTTGGCGTCTGTCATCTTCGGCATTGTGTTTTCATTAATACCTACCAAGGATACCTTGAATGCTTTCAGTACTGCCTTAGTTGTTACAAATGAGAAACCGATTGTACCCTTCTTACTTGCACCATCCATAAATGCATCGTATGTGTCATCCGTTACTGCGGCACCTGAAGAATCTTTAATTGTTTCATTTGAATCGAAGATAAGGTTGCCGTCCATGCTATAGGTAATGCGGTTACCTTCGAGTGTATATTTAACATTTCTTACTTTGTTTGTGTTGTCAGCAAAATTTGTACCATCCCATACATAGCCTGCATTTGAAGTAAGAACCGAAGCATCGGAGAGTGTGTTTACAGTCTTAGTAGCTGAACCTGTAAGTTCTTCTGCTGCGGTGTCACCTAATTTATAGATGTGTAAACCGCCCGTTCTATAGTAACCGAGACCAACAGGTGTTGTGCCGGACTTGAGTACCTGTGTAGAATCTGCAGTTTCATCAAGTGTTGCACGGGCTATAAGGTGGTTTTGTGTAAAGTCATAGTTTGCGTTTGAGCCACCGTGTTGAACGGTTACATCAATCTGGTAGTCACCAAAATCCTTAAGCAAATCCGACTTGTAGAACCATGTATATGCACGGAAATATGTCGGCTGGAATGTAATACCGCTTGCGTTTGCACCCCAACGGCCACTAGCATCGCTATCTACTACATCTTTCGGTGTGAAATAGTTATTCGGGAACGAATAAGGGGTTGTAGTATTGGTCAAATAAGCAGTTGTATGGTATGACCATTCGCTTGCATCATAAGCGCCTGCAGCTGCAAGGTTTTTATCAACGAGTACAAAGTCATAGTTACCTTCTTCGTTAACCATTACATAGATGTTCTTAGAAACACCGTTATAGGTAAGTGTAAACTTGGTTGTTCCGGTTTCTGTTGCCCAGATTTTGTTGCCCATCTTCTGAGCACAGTTACCTTCAGCTATTGCCCAAGTGAGAGCTTTATCTGTTGCAAGAACTGCAGAACCATCTGCAAATTCGATTACTACATTGCTTAAATCTACAACCTTATTTTTAAACATCGGGATTGCGGGAGAAGCATCCTTTACGGTATAGAAAGCTGCATCTTCCATCTTAGGCATTGTATTTTCATTAATGCCTGTCAAAGAAATCTTAAAAGATTTAACGTGAGCTCTCATATAGTTGGCAGAAAAACCAACTGTACCTTTTTTATTGCCAACTTCATCCATAAAGGCATTGTAGTCGTCTTTGCTTACAGTGAGACCGTTTTGAGCGGCAGTACTTGTATTGTAGGTTGTTACTGCCTTATCAGAATCAAAAACGAGATTGTTATCAAGGCTATATGTTGCGCGGTTGCCTTGAAGTGTTATTTTAATATCACGGTCCTGTTGTAAATTGCCGGCCCATCCGTATGCTGCATTGCTGGTAAGCAATGATGCATCATCGAGTGAATGTACCGCTGTGTTAAGATCGCCTGTAAGTATCGGAGCGCTGTCTTCCTTCAACTTATATAAAGCTACTGCGTTTTGCGTTCTGTTTATATAGAAGTTGAGCGAGGTCTGATTTTTTTCAAATAAACGTGTAGCATCATTGTTTAATGTTGCACGTGTGAATATCTGGAAGCCTGAACGCCAGGTGTCAGAGTCACCGTTTTGGTCATTTACTACTATGTTTATATCATAGTCACCAAAGTCGTTTAACATTTCAGACTTATACATCCAGATATAATTTCTGTAATAGGTAGCATTTACATACAAGTAATCTGCAGTTATTCCACTTCCATTACCACTTGTTTCTGATTTTTGACTGATATAATGGTTGTTGCTCCAGTTACGTGTCCAACCCCATGCTGTATCAGATTCAGATGTCCAATAGGTTGAAAAATATATCTGCCATTCATTTGCATCATAACTGCTTGTTTTAAATGTTTCGTCTGCAATTACATAATCGTAATCACCTTCCGCATTTACCATCACATAGATGTTCTTTGAAAGTTCATCATATGTAACTTCAAATACGGTGGTGCCTTTTGCGGTCGCGTGAAGTAAATCAGAGATTTTTGTTACGTTTTTACCGCTTACAGCTGTCCATTCTGCATCTGTAGCTGCTACTACAGTGCCGCCTGCAAATTCAATAAATACATTGCTTAAATCAAGAACTTTATTCTCGAACATAGGAATTGCAGGTGAAGCATCCTTTACTGTATAGAAATCTGCTTCATAAAGGTTCGGCATTGTTGTATCATTAAGTGATACCTTAAATTTATTAAGGTATGCGCCTGTATACATTACTTCGAAACCTACCGTACCTGTACCGAAGTTGCCTTCGCTCATAAATGTGTTATATGTATCTTTAGAATATTCAACATTTGTATATCCTTTATTCTGGTCATACATATACAATGTTTTATTTGTATCAAGTACTTGGAGCATCGGGTCTTCGCCTGTACCGATACTATAGCTTAAACGATTGCCTTCAAGCTTGATTTGATACTTAATTTCGTGACTTACGTTCTGGTTTGTTCTTGCTATACGAGAGTAAACATATCTTGCATCAGCTGTAGCTTTTGCAATCTTAGGTGCATTCTCTGCATCCAATGAGTGCAGGAAGTAATATGTATCTG
>JAZNUZ010000139.1:0-7185 GCA_045592605.1 Acutalibacteraceae bacterium | reverse complement strand
GTAGCATAATGGATGTATGGTTTGGTGGGAACGAACACGACAAAAGTAATATTTTTATAGGAGAAGGAAACCGTTTTTTAGAAAGTGCAGAATGGCATTATAATAGTTGTCCCGCAGGTGGGCGGCATATATATGATAATGATTGCGATGCAGGTTGTAATGGTTGCGGTAAAACAAGAATAGTGTCGGGACATAAATATGACACGGTTTGTGACACGCAATGTAACATTTGTAACTATAATAGAATAATTACCCACAATTACGGCGAATGGAAAATTATCAAACAAGCATCTTGTATAGATAGCGGCGCGAAAGGTCGAAGATGCAGTATTTGTTTCAAAGAAGAAATTGCAACAATTTCTCCACTCGGACATAATTTTTCAAAAGAATGGACAGTTGATAAGAAATCAACTTGCACAACGGCAGGCGAAAAATCTAATCATTGCATGCGTTGTTCTGAAACATTTAATAACGCCACAATTTTACCCAGTGGGCATAATTGGGGTGAATGGGTAACGGAGAAAGAGTCAACAAAGGTAACAGAAGGACTTTCTGTAAGAGAATGTAGCGAATGTAAACTGAGAGATACTAAAAGTATTGCAAAACTTGGAATCGATGGCCATACTCATAGATTCGGAGAATGGCAGATAGTGAAGAATGCCGGCTGCAAGGAAAAGGGAAAAGCTACAAGGATATGCTCTATATGCAAAGAACAGGAACAAAAAGATTTATTAGCAACAGGACATCGGGTTGGGGACTGGGTAGAGATTCCCGCGACTTGTATAAATAATGGCACCCGCGAACGGAAATGTGTTATATGCAATGAAATTGAGATGCTAACAATTCAAGCATTAGGTCACAAATTTGAGAACATGACAGTTATAAAAGAACCTACAGAAACTGAAAAAGGTGTAAAACAAAGTATATGTAAACAATGTGGAGAACAAATAAAGGAAGAAATACTAGCTTTGCCGAATTTTAGTACTGTTGCAAAAGATTTGAATACAGATAAAAATATTAAATGGCTGATATGGGCTGTTGTGTTTGTAATTGGATTGTTTGGAGTAGGCATAGCCGCATATTTTTTCTTAAAAAACACCACCACAAAAAAGTATGAAACACATCACAAATAAATTTTATTTAAAA
The DNA here is from genome assembly GCA_045592605.1 of Acutalibacteraceae bacterium. Lineage (GTDB taxonomy): Bacteria > Bacillota > Clostridia > Oscillospirales > Acutalibacteraceae > SIG565. The sequence goes on along the minus strand of JAZNUZ010000139.1, from coordinate 6,039 downwards.
TTATAAAAACGGGCGTTTTATATATCCGCCCGTTTTTTGGTGCTATAAAACCACACTCTACGAATATATACAATAACATATACTATATCAGTTATGTTCTTTCCAGGATGTTTGATTTTTTATTATCGATGATATTGACAGAATAATAACAAAATGATATAATATAAAAAACTGTTCCAAATGGAACACTTTATCGGAGGAGATAATGTATAACTTTGAACAGGCATTTTTGTTTTCCGGTTTAAAAGCAGAAGAAAAAGAGCAAATAGGAAAAATGTTACCGCCGCCCAACAATTATAAGCGTTCACAATGTGTTTATAATGCCGAAATCTATGAAAAGGCACTGGGTGTAGTGCTTGAGGGCTCAGTTGCGGCAAAATCGGGTGACGTTATAAAACGGAGATTTTCTGCGGGTGATATTTTCGGCGCGGCAACACTTTTTACGGATGACACAGTATATATAAGCGAAATAGTCGCAGTTGCCGATTGCGTTATCCAGTTAATACCCGAAGCGGCTCTCAGAAGTATTTTTGCGGCGCATCCCGAAACGGCGGTTAATTACATTAAATTTCTTACCGAAAAAGTGCGGTTTTTAAACCGAAAGATTTCACAGTTTTCTGCGCCATCGGCGAGTGAAAAACTATATAATTTTCTAAAAGACTCTGCCGACACAGATGGGTTTGTGAATGTGCCGAGTATGAGCAGTTTAGCAAGACAAACCGGTATGGGCAGAACCAGTCTTTACCGTTGTTTAGAAGAACTCGAACTATCAAAAAAGGTCGAGCGAAATAATAATATTATAAGGGTGATAAAAAAATGAAAAAGTTATTGAGTCTGTTGTTGGTTTTAATTATGGTTTTAACCTTCGTGTCATGCGGTAAGGCAGAACCGCAAGTTCGGACAAACGTGTTTATGATTTCGGGACCTACCGGTGTTGGCGCAGTAAATCTTATGAGTGCCGATGAAAACGGCACCGCAAAAGGTGACTACGAGTTCACAGTCGTTGCAAGTCCTACTGAAATAGTATCTAAAATTTCCAACAAGGAAGCCGATATTGCGGCGGTTGCTACAAATATGGCATCTACCATTTACAACAAAACAAACGGCGGTGTAACCGTTCTTGCGGTTAATACTCTCGGTGTGCTTAATGTCCTTACAAATAAAGGCATCGAGATAACAAGCTTAACCGACCTTAAGGGTAAAAAGGTTTATACAACGGGACAGGGCGCAAACCCCGAATATGTAATTGACTACTTGCTCACTAAAAACGGCATTAATCCCGATACCGATGTTGATTTGCAGTTCAAAGCCGAAGGCACAGAGCTTGTAACTGTATGGGCGACCGAACCTGATGCGATAATCATTGCTCCGCAGCCCGTTGCAACTTCTGTTTTAAATAAATATGAAGGCTCTAAACTCGCTATTGACCTAACTGATGAGTGGGCGAAAACAGGCGATAATTCTGCGCTTATGATGGGCTGCGTAATTGTAAGAAACGAATTTTTAGCAGAAAATAAGGGCGCGGTCGAGCTGTTTTTAGAAGAATATAAAGCTTCAATCGAAAAGGTAAGCAGTGATATTGATACTACCGCAGCACTTTGCGAAAAATACGGAATTATTCCTAAAGCCGCTATTGCAAAAAAAGCAATTCCCAACTGTAATGTATGCTTTGTAGTGGGAAATGAAATGAAGACAAAACTTTCGGGATATTTATCCGTTCTTCTGAATGCAGATAAAACATCGGTTGGCGGAAAGCTCCCCGAAGATAATTTCTATTATGTCGGTTAGGATTAAAAAGGCGGTAGGAACAACCCTTGCGGTAGTATTTTGGGTTACAGTATGGCATATACTGGCGAGTATTGCAAACAAAGGACTGATGCTCAAAATACCGTTGCCTATAGAGACGGTAAAGGCGTTTTTTGATTACTGTGGTGACACATTATTCTGGAAATCGGTCGGCACATCGCTTTTGCATATAATACTTGGCTTTGTCTCGGCGGTTATATTAGGCTCGGCACTTGGTATGCTCTCAGGTAACAGTTCCTTTTTCAAAACGGCGGCGGCACCTATTATACACCTTATACGGTCTGTACCGGTCGCGGCATTTATAATACTCGCGTGGCTTTGGGTGCCTAATGCAGTGCTACCATCATTTATTTCATTTTTAATGGTTTTCCCGATAGTGTTTACTCATATTGAGACAGGTCTTCTGTCGGTCGATACAAGACTAATCGAAATGGGCAAAGTTTTTGGTATGAGCCGATTCGGTATTGTAAAGCATATAAAAATGCCTACTGTTTTACCGCAACTAAGGGTAGCCTGTATTTCGGGGCTCGGCTTTGCCTGGAAATCGGGTGTTGCGGCAGAAGTGATATGTAATCCGACCGGAAGTATAGGGGCGTTATTGTCTACGGCAAAAACGACAATCGATTACCCGAGAGTATTTGCGATAATTTTAACCATTGTTATACTGAGCCTTATTCTTGAAAACATAATAAAACTTTTGTGGAGGGAAAGATAAATGATAGAGTTTAATTCTGTTTGCTTTTCCTACGGTAAAAGGCGGGTACTGCGAGACTTCAGTTTGCAGATTATAGATGGAGAGCATATATGTCTTTTCGGTGAATCAGGGGTTGGAAAAACTACTGTTTTAAGACTTATTATGGGCTTGGAAAAGGCAAGTTCTGGCAGCATAAACGGTCTTGAAGGCAAAAAAATCTCGGCAGTTTTTCAAGAAGATAGGTTACTCACCTTTAAAACAGTTATGGAAAATCTGACACTTTTTGGCACAGAAGAAAAGGCCGAGCAAGTTCTTTCAGCGCTTGGCATCTATGATGCTAAAAATCTTTTCCCGAATGCTTTAAGCGGCGGTATGGCGCGCCGCGTAGCAATAGCACGTGCACTTATGATTGATGCCGATATTTATATATTCGATGAAATCTTTAACGGCATTGATGATGATAATGTCAAAAAAACTGCCGAATTTATTAGTGAAAGAGTTGTCGGCAAAACGGTTGTTATGGTTTCCCACAATAAACGTGATGCGCTGCTTCTTGGCGCAAAAGAAGTGCGGATGTAAAAAAACTCTGTACCGAGAACGGTACAGAGTTTTTCCTTTTTACTTGAATAATAATTTTTAAGTGGTATAATAGGTATATAAAGGTAGGAAAGGATGTGTTTGGCGGTGCCGGTATGTTATGAAAATATGCTTAAAAACAGTTTGGCAAATGGCAACTTGCTGAACGCATATTTTATATTCGGAAATGATGCTTATTTAAAAAAGCAGTATGTGGATAAGATAATAGATAAAACGGTTGACAGAAACGATATTTTTAACTTTGTATCCTTTACAAATGATGCCGATTTGCAGGAAATTTACGATGCGGTAGAGCAGTTTCCTATGATGAGTGAGAAAAAATGCGTTCTCATTACCGACTATGATTTTGAACACGCCGCAAAGAGTGATTTCGAAAAGTTAATAGATATTCTATCCAATGTTCCCGATACCTGTGTAGTAATATTCTGGTGTAATAATATAGAGTTTGAATTTAAAAAGAAAGCACCCGCGCAGAAAATTGCCGCAGCGGTGGAAAAAAGCGGCGGTATGGCGGTACAAATCGACCACAGAACCGTGTTGGAACTAAGAAAAATGTTGGAAAAGGGCGCCGAAAAGCGCGGTTGTGTGTTCTCGGGCGATGCGGCAGAGTATTTAATAGAAACGAGTTCCGATGATATAAATCTCTTGACCGGTGAACTGGAAAAGCTTTGTGCCTATGTAGGAAAAGGCACAATAGACAAAGCTGTCATCGATAAAGTTTCGGTAAAGTCCTATGATGCATCCATATATAATTTATCAAAAGAAATTTTCGCGCAAAATATAACGGGCGTTATGAATTTGTTAGATGAACTTTTCTTTCTCCGCGTTGATGCGACACCCGTTCTGCATAGTATTTTTTCAACCTTTATAGATGCTTATAGGGTGTATAGCGGTAAGACGGCGGGTGTGTCTATACCCACAGTAGCGAAAGATTTCGGTTACGGAAAAAGAGAGTTTGTACTGACAAAATTACCGGTGGGCGCCAAAAAACTGGATGAAAAAAGATTCGGTCTATGTTTTAAGGCTCTTGTAAATGCCGATGCCGCGCTTAAGAGTTTTTCTTCAAACTCCCGTACGGTTCTCGAAGAATTGGCAGTAAGACTTATTTATATTATTTCTCGGGGTGAAGATATTGCTGAGAATTGATAAGGCGGTAATAGTCGAAGGCAAGTATGATAAAATAAGACTCCAGAATATTATTGATGGGTTAATAATTGCGACCGATGGTTTTAGTATTTTTAAGAATAAAGAAAAACAAGCGCTAATAAAAACATTGGCAGAGCAAAAAGGGATTATCGTGCTTACCGATTCTGATAGCGCGGGTAGGGTAATTCGTATGCACCTTAAAAGCATCGTGTCGCCCGACCGCATAACAAATGTTTATCTCCCTAAAATTTTAGGAAAGGAAAAACGAAAAAGCAAAAAAAGCGCCGAAGGTCTTTTGGGTGTAGAAGGAACAGATGATGAAATAATACTTGAAGCCTTCAAAAAATTTGGTGTCATAGCATCATTTACAGATAAAAAACGCAGACTGGTTACAAAGGCGGATTTATATTCATTTTCCCTTTCGGGCAGAGAAAACAGTGAAAAGACACGAAAAGAGTTGCTGGAATTTTTAAATTTCCCGAATATGTCGGCAAATGCATTTTTAGATTTAATTAATTCTCTGTACTCATACGAAAAATTCTTGGAGGTGCTTGACAGTTGGCAGCAAGAACAAACCAAAAAATGAAGCTTCTCTACATCATTGATATTCTTAAAAAGCACAGTGATGAAGAAAACCCAATAAATGCTACCGAGCTTTGCGAAAGGTTAGAAGCGGTGGGCGTATCTGCCGAGCGAAAGGCAATTTATAATGATATAGACACTTTGATTGATTTCGGCTACGATATTGTAAAAACCCGTACTCCGCGTTTTGGATATTTTATGGCTTCGCGCGAGTTTGAATTACCTGAGATATATCTGCTTAGTGATGCGGTGCGTTCTGCCGAATTTATCACACCTAAAAAGACCAGAGAACTTGTTGCAAAACTCGACTCAATGTTGAGTGAAAATCAGGCAAAAAAGCGTGAGAAAAATATCTATATAGACTCTAAGAATAAATGCAAAAACGAAGAAATTTATTATAGTATCGATAAAATAAGCGAAGCCATCGAAGACAAGAAAAAAGTTTCGCTTATATACTGTCAACGAACCCTTAAGGAAGGCAAAAACATAACCGTTAGCGAAAAGAGTATGACGGTCAGTCCCTATGCGCTTATATGGGAAAATGACAGGTATTATTTAATTGGTAATAATGCTAAATACGATAACCTTATGCACCTGCGACTTGATAGGATAAAACGCGTTGCGCTGACAGAAGAAAGAGCAAGACATTTTTCCGAAGTTTCAGAGTATACAGAGTTTTTCGATGTTGCCGATTATACCGCAAAAACCTTTAATATGTATACAGGGGTCAGTTCTGAAATTGAGCTCAAATGCTCAAAGGGTATACTCGAGCAGATTATCGACCGCTTTTCAGAGGATATTTTTATCTATAAGGTTACAGATGATAGTTTTACTTTCAGAACGATGGCTGTTATAAGCCGCGGTTTAGTTGCCTGGCTTTTACAGTACGGAAACGAAATTCAGGTAGTGGCACCTGCCACTCTTAAAGAAGAGTTACTGGCAACACTCGAACAGATAAAGGAAAAATATAATGTTTAGTTTTTTAAAAAAGAAGGATAAGAATAACGATGTTCTAAAAAACTTCGATGGAAGAACAGTTAAGTATATTACACAGCGTAATGTTGATAGCACGGGAAATGTCAATCATGATGTTGTCAGTAAAAACGGCAGAATAGTGGTAATAGATAGGGAAATAAGAATTATAGATGGTGAACGTGATTTGTTTAAATGTTCTACCGATATTGCGCGTTATTTTATGTTGCTTAGCGGGGACG
>JAZNUZ010000138.1:0-2808 GCA_045592605.1 Acutalibacteraceae bacterium | reverse complement strand
ATCCCCGGCTCCCTTGCTTTCTATCTTTGGGAAGCATCAGGCATTAAGTATACCGAAATGCTCGATAAATTAGTAGAACTCGCATTCCGCCGTCAGCGTAACCGCGATAATTTAACCTTTACAATATCCACAAATATACTTTCAGGTGTTTCTTTCGGTACTAAAGGCGGAAAAATGTAATGACTGATTTTATTATTAATTTAGCCAAGCGAAAAAAAGGCGATAATACCGATGTCGCAATACGTAACCGTGTTGGTACGATAGGCGGACTTATCGGTATCGTTTCGAATTTATTCCTGTTTGTAATTAAATTCATTGTAGGTATACTCAGCGGCAGTATCTCAATTATTGCCGATGGTTTTAATAATTTTTCTGATATGGGTTCTTCCCTTATCACTATGATAGGCTTTAAGTTGGCGGGAAAACCCGCAGACAGCGACCATCCTTATGGCCACGGCAGAATGGAATATATGTCGGCGTTTGTTGTATCTGTGCTTATCATCTTGGTGGGTATTGAACTGTTAAAAGAGTCTGCTACTGCTATATTTTCGGGTAGCGCGATGCCCAAATACAATATTTTTACTATTATTGTGCTCGGCATTTCGGTGGTTGTTAAATTCTTTATGTACCTTATAAATAAAAATCTCGGCAAAAAAATTAAGTCCGATGCGCTTGTTGCCACCGCAAAAGACTCGGTTAATGACAGTATTTCAACCGCAGTAATCTTAGTGTCAGTAATAGTCTCAAAAATTGTTCCCGTAACGTTTAACCTTGACGCATTTTTGGGTATAGCGGTTGCAGTATTTATTATTGTATCAGGATTTTCTTCTGTAAAGGGTACGCTTGACAGTATCTTAGGCGGACCGCCCGATGCAGAACTTATAGAAGACATAAAGAACTGTATAATGTCATTTGATGCTTTTCTTGGTATCCACGACCTTATAGTACATAACTACGGACCAAACAGACAGTTCGCATCTGTACACGTGGAAGTACCGTATGACTCTAACATAGCAGACTGTCACGAAAAGATAGACCTATGCGAAAAGTTGATAAAAGAGCGTCTGGGTGTAGAACTTGTAATACATATGGACCCCATTGAAACCGACAACGAAGAAACGGCTCTCGCAAAGAAACAAATGGAAGATATTATTACTACAATCAATCCCGCACTGACTCTGCATGACTTCCGTATGACACCAAAAACCGAAAACCGTACCAACTTAATTTTTGATGTTGTGGTGCCGACTTCGGTTAAGATACCTGCCGACAGTCTGCAAGATATGATTTGCGCGGCAGCAAAAGATAAAAACCCCTGTTATGTTTGTGTTATAACATTTGATAATGATTATACGGGAAGATAAAAAACACCTTGTCGCAAGACAAGGTGTTTTCATTTTAATAATCATCTCTTAAATAAAGTGTTCGTGAATTGCGGTGCATATACACACTCATTATAAGTCCCATCGACATATAAAGCGCTAAGAGCGAAGTTCCACCCGCGCTGAAGAAAGGTAACGCAATACCGATAACCGGAAGCAGAGACAGGCACATACCTATATTAATAATAATGTGTGTCAGTAGCATCGCAAAGACACCTACGCAAATAAAGGTACCGCTTTTTTTAGAACATTTTTTGCTTGTCATAAGAATTCTTATGCATATTCCGCCAAGCAACAGTAACACACTGATGCAACCCAAGAAGCCCAGTTCTTCGCCAATAGTTACGAATATAAAGTCGTTGTGTCCTTCGGGCACCCCTGCCACCTGCGTGAGACTGCCCTTTAAAAATCCCTGACCGAACCAACCGCCGTTGGCTAACGCTACAGAGCCGCGATACTGTTGGTACCCCGCGTTCTGTATATCGGTCTGACCGCTAAGGATACTTATAATACGTGAGCGTTGGTCATCATTCATTACAAAGAAATATATAAAGGGTGACGAAACAATAAGCGCCATAAGCGCAAAAAGAAAATATTTTATTCTCAAACCTGCGGCATACATCATACCGAGCGCCATTACACCGAAAACAATAGCCGTACCGTCATCACCCTGGAAGTGTATGAGCACCACGGGTATTGCCGCGTGGATACATACGGGGATAAGCGCCTTTAGGTTATTGATTTTTTCCTTTACCGCATCAAGATGCGCCGAAAAAGTAACCAAAAACATAACCTTAAGAAATTCTGCCGGTTGTACTGAAATACCACCTATATAAAGCCACGCTTTATCATCGGTACCCGGTGGCGCATATCCGATAAAAAAGGTAAGTATTACAGGAATAAGGCCTACCGCAGCGGCGATATACCAATATTTAATATAGGTAGAAAAGTCAAACAGAGAAATAACCACCGCGACACCCAGTCCTAAAAGAAACGCAATAAACTGTGTCGCGAAATCCCCCAGACTTCCCGTATATCTCGTTGCCGACATAACCGCCATACAACCGTAAAGAGATGTGAAAATGCAGAGTATTAAAAATATTTTATCGCTTTCGCGAATATAGTCTGCTATTTTTGAAAAGATTTTCATTTATCCTTCTCCTTTTCTTATAAATATTATATTTTATACACTATATAATTGCAAGTAAATGTTTGATTTTGGGAATAAATGTGCTATAATACTTAAGGTGATATTATGAAAGAATATATATCCTGTTCTCCCGCAGATACCGAAAAAATCGGCGAAGAAATTGCGCTCAGTCTCACAGGCGGAGAAGTTCTGGCTTTTCGTGGGGATTTGGGTGCAGGTAAGACCTGTTTTACACGCGGCATAGCGCGTGGACTAAATTTTACAGGCACGGTTAAT
>JAZNUZ010000137.1:0-3619 GCA_045592605.1 Acutalibacteraceae bacterium | reverse complement strand
AAGTGTAAGGCACATCATCCAAATAATTCATTGTCTGTGCTGAACTATATGTTGGTATTGATATTAACATAATTATAGCAAGAATAATCGATAATATATTTCTTTTGTAGCGCATAAGTTATTCCTTTCTAAACATAGGTGAAATTATGAATTAAATAAATAAAAAACGCATAAACTACTTTTATCGTAGCTTATGCGTGAAATAACTGATTTTCATGTGATACCTCACAAAAAGAAAAAAGATTTTTTTAATACACAAAAATAAGCTACTGGAATTATAATCATTACCCATCATTACCATGTGTATCACAACCTTTTTCTTTATTTTACCATGTTATATAAAAATAATCAATAGTCTATAAAACAAATTAAATAATTTTTATATTAAAGTTTTTATATGTATAGTTGTTTTAGAAACTTTTTAATATATTGAGTATCTTTGATTAGGTGTAGGATTAAATATACTTTCAAGTGCGTTATTTGACCGTATGAAAAAATACGAAATTACCGCAAACCGACAAGACTTCAAAATTATGATTATAGTGCGAACGGATTTTATTTTATAACAATCTGCACTTATAATAAGCAAAAGATTTTATGCGATATTGTAGGGGATGGCGTTTACGACATCCCGAGAATAAATCTGTCGCAATGCGGCGAAATTGCAGATAAAAATATTCAAAAAATGAACTCGCAATATGAAAATGTTTGCGTTGATAAATATGTAATAATGCCGAATCATATTCATTTAATAATCAAAATATCAAAAAATAATGTTTTATGCGGTACGTCGCAAGCGCCGTCCCCTACAAATGCAATCATTCCTAAATTTATTTCATTATATAAACGTTATTGTAATCGGGATTATGGTCAGAATATTTGGCAGCGCTCGTTTCACGACCATATTATACGCGACCAAAACGATTACCAAAAAATCTGGAAATATATTGATACAAACCCTGTAAAATGGCAGGAAGATTGTTTTTACGCGGAATAACAAAAGGACTTGAGAATTTTCTCAAGTCCTTTTGTTATTTTATCTGCGGAACGGATAAATCCGTTCCCTACAAGTGCCTACCTTGCCCTAAAGGGAGGTGGCACGGCAAAGCCGTGACAGAGGGATACTCTTATTTATTAAGTGCTTCGTTTACTGCAACGGCACATGCAACTGTCATACCAACCATCGGGTTGTTACCGGCACCGATAAGGCCCATCATTTCAACGTGAGCAGGAACAGAAGAAGAACCTGCAAACTGAGCATCAGAGTGCATACGGCCCATTGTATCGGTCATACCGTAAGAAGCAGGACCTGCAGCCATATTATCGGGGTGGAGTGTACGACCTGTACCGCCGCCCGATGCAACAGAGAAGTACTTTTTGCCCTGTTCGATACATTCTTTCTTATAAGTACCTGCAACAGGATGCTGGAAGCGGGTCGGGTTGGTTGAGTTACCGGTGATAGAAACATCAACGCCTTCCTTATGCATAATAGCAACGCCTTCGCGCACATCATCTGCACCGTAGCAACGAACCTTTGAACGTTCGCCGTTTGAGTAAGCGATTTCTTCAACTATTGCGAGTTCACCTGTAAAGTAGTCAAACTTGGTCTGAACATAGGTGAAACCATTGATACGTGAAATAATTTTAGCAGCATCTTTGCCAAGACCGTTAAGAATAACGCGGAGCGGTTCTTTACGAGCCTTGTTAGCGCTACGAGCAAGACCGATAGCACCTTCAGCAGCAGCAAAAGATTCGTGACCTGCCAAGAATGCAAAGCACTTTGTTTCTTCTCTGAGAAGCATAGCGCCTAAGTTTCCGTGACCGATACCAACCTTGCGGTCGTCAGCAACAGAGCCGGGGATACAGAATGCCTGAAGACCGAGACCGATTTTCTCAGCGGCTTCAGCAGCGTTAGCAGCTTTGTCCTTAATTGCAATAGCGCAACCTACAACATAAGCCCAGCAAGCATTTTCAAAGCAGATGGGCTGAATGCCCTTAACGATATTATAAGCATCTACGCCTGCTTTATCGCAGATTTCTTTAGCTTCCTCAATGGAGGAAATTCCGTGCTTATTAAGCTCGGCATTAATTTGGTCAATTCTTCTTTCATAACTTTCGAATAAAGCCATTTTTTCTTCCTCCTTTAATTATTCGTGGCGCGGGTCAATGAGCTTAGCAGCGTCATCAACGCGTCCGTACTGACCGCTGGCTTTTGCTAATGCTTCATTAGCATCCATGCCTTTAGCAATCATTTCCATCATTTTTCCTAAGTGTACAAACTTGTAACCGATAATTGTACCTGCTTCATCAACGGCACACTTTGTAATGTAACCTTCAGCAAGTTCAAGGTAACGCGGTCCCTTAAGTGAAGTTGCATAGGTAGTACCTGTCTGTGAACGTAAGCCCTTACCTAAGTCTTCAAGACCTGCACCTATCGGGAGACCGTTTTCGGAGAAAGCAGGCTGAGTACGACCGTAAACAATCTGTAAATAGAGTTCGCGCATAGCTGTGTTGATAGCGTCGCAAACAAGGTCGGTATTAAGTGCTTCAAGAATTGTTTTGCCAACAAGAATTTCGGAGGCCATAGCGGCAGAGTGGGTCATACCCGAGCAACCGATGGTTTCAACCAAAGCTTCTTCAATCACACCATCTTTAACGTTGAGTGTGAGTTTGCAGGCACCCTGTTGCGGTGCGCACCAACCAATGCCGTGTGTAAGGCCGGAAATATCCTTTACTTCCTTAACCTGAACCCATTTTCCTTCTTCCGGAATCGGAGCAGGACCATGGTATGCGCCCTTGGCAAGCGGACACATATTTTCGACTTCTTTAGAAATAATCATATATGTACTCCTTTCGGTATTTTAGTCGCATTTACAAAATTCGACCGGACACAAACAATTATATAATAAAATAATCAAAAAAACAACAGAAAAATATTTATTTGTGAAAAATTTATCATTATTGAGTTTCTAAAACCAATATGATAATATATAATTAACTAAAAGGAGAGTGTTTTGTATGGGTTTTTGTGAAATTAATGCAAGAGATTTAAAAGAGAATTTTATAAAAAATATTGCGCAAGAATGGATGCTGATTTCTGCAGGGGATAAGAACGGATATAATATGATGACAGCATCCTGGGGATTTATGGGCGAAATGTGGGGAGAAGACTCAGTCGTAGCGGCCATACGCCCACAGCGTTATACAATGGAGTTTATAGATAAAAACGACTATTTTACGCTGTCGTTTTATGGTGATGAAAAGCAAATCCACAAGGTTTGCGGCTCGATGTCGGGCAGAGATGTCAATAAAACCGAACTTGCAGAACTTACGCCTGTTTTTAGTGACAACACCGTATATTTCGGTGAAGCAAGACTTGTGTTTATATGCAAAAAACAGTATGTAGCGCCACTTGCTGCCGATGGTTTTATTGATAAGGCGCCACTCCAAAAATGGTATAACAACGATTTACACAATATGATTATCGGCAAAATTGAAAAGGTGCTGATAAAAGAATAAACAAAAACTCCCCACGGGGAGTTTTTTTGTTGAAAAAGGTAGCAAGAAATGATATAATTTTTTTGTCCAAAAAGGAAACAGGTGAGAGTCCTGTACGAGC
>JAZNUZ010000136.1:0-4316 GCA_045592605.1 Acutalibacteraceae bacterium | reverse complement strand
ATTTGAACATCCTCCTGAAAATTTCATCAATAGAAGCGTCTTCACGATTTCTAAGTTCATCCGCTTCGGCAGTTAATATAATTTCACCCTTATCAATAAAAATAACATTATCCAATATACGTTCAATGTCACTTATAAGATGGGTAGAAATAATTACACTCGCACCAGAGTTAAAATTAGTAAGAATTGTATCTAAAATATAATCTCTGGTCGCAGGGTCCACCCCGCCTAACGGCTCATCAAGAATGTAAAGGTCGGCTTTACGGCTCATAACCAATACCAACTGTACTTTTTCTTGCATACCCTTGCTCATTTTCGAGAGTTTTTGATTGCTGTCAAGACCTAAGTCTTCTAAAAGTTTATAAGCCTTCTCGCTATCGAAATTATCATAAAACTCTGCAAAATACTTTACGGTTTTTTCTACCGTCATATCTTTATCAAGATATGTGCGTTCAGGTAGATAAGAAATAATTTTTTTACTCTCAGTGCCAATCGGTTTACCGTTTATAAGAATTTGTCCCGAACTTATGGTTAAAAGGTCGTTTATAAGTTTTATAAGTGTGGATTTACCCGTGCCGTTTTTACCTAAAAGACCAATTATTTTACCACGCGGTATGGTTAAATTTACATTTTTAAGTATCTGCTTTTTGCCAAAACTTTTATTTAAATCAATACATTGTAACAATTCCATTATCCGTTTCCTCCCAAACCACTAATCAGCAATAATACCTCGTTTTTATCGATGCCGATTTTTTCCATAGTTTCCATATATTTTTGTGTGATTATATCAGCGTATTCTTGTTTGCACTTTTCAATAAGCGAGTTATCCTCTGTTACAAACTTACCATTAGTCCGTTCGGTAAATACAAGTCCTATAACTTCCAGCTCTACAAGCGCTTTTTGCACAGTGTTGGGGTTTACCTTTAATTGTAATGCTAAATCCCTTACAGAAGGCAGCCGCTCCCCTGCAGAAATCTTACCCGATATAATATCTCTTTTAAGTTGTTCTACCAACTGAAGATAAATCGGAATATTATTGTCAAAATCCAGCTTCATTTTCTTATCACCACGCACTGTATTATTGCATTAATACAATGATACACCCAAATTAAAATTTTGTCAAGTGATTTTAGTAAATAAAATTATACCGATATAACTAAAGGCACACTTCGTTTAGAAGTGTGCCTTTAACATCGGTTTTTTAATTTACAAAACTTACATTTCTGCAAAGACTTTGCAGCGGCTCTATATACGGATAACCATTTGGATAACTAAGCTCAGTTGTAGTGTTTTTTATTATATACAATAAATCATTTTTCGAAAAACCTTTTTTGGATATTTTATCAAGTATACTTGAAATTACCTTTCGTTTATCGCCAAGTCCTTCCTTTAACAGATTTGTGACCTGAACACCGGTATAACGCAAGAGCGTTCCTTCTATATTCATCTCAATTCCGCCAAAGCGGTCTATAAATTCAGAAAGAAAAATGTAATCGGTATCAATCGTATATGTTACTGTATAACCATAATCAAGCACCCGTTGTTTTACCGCCTTGTCTTCGAACAAAATAACCGATACCTTGTTTTCGTAAAAATCGAGATTAAAAAACACACTTCCGCCATCATTAAAACGAAACAATATTCCTGCGGTTTCGGGTGGTGTCTCATTATAATAGGGTACATTCGGCACCGCATTATCCGTAGGCTTTTCGGATTTAGAAACACCGAGATATGTCATAGTGGTGAATATAGCAGCGCTTATAAGCACCGCAAGGGAAACATAAATTGTCGTACGTAGGTTGCTTTTCATCTGTAATCCACCCGTTTTCGTTTTAAATACAATATGATTATTAACCGACACACGACACCTTATTCATACAGATTACAAAAAAGAGAGTATCTCTCGATACTCTCTTTCCTATCTTTCGTTAGCCACAAAGAACAGCGCCAATGTGCCGGGACCCGAATGGGCGCCTATTACAGAGCCGACATCGGTAATAACTTCTACCTTGCGCTTATATTCTGATTTAATTATCTTTGCGAGTGCTTCGGCATCTTCTATACAGTCACCGTGTGATATATAGATTGTCTGCGCGGCAGACAAATCTGCCGTTTTTAACTTTTCGGCAAGGGCGGCAATGGCCGCGCGTCTGCCACGGACTTTAGTAACATTTACAAGATGCCCCGCATTATCCATATGCAACACAGGTTTAATACCAAGCACACCGCCTACAAAAGCCACCGTAGGACTTATTCTGCCGCCGCGCTTTAAATATACCAAATCATCTACTGTGAACCAGTGTGCTATTTTAAGACGCGTTTTTTCTACGAAACTTACCAGTTCTTCGGCTGTCATACCTTTTTCTTTCTGTTTTGCTGCAAGAAAAACAAGTAACCCGTAACCAGCCGATGCAGACAGCGAGTCAACTGTGTACACCTTATTATCATTATATTTGGCATTTAATTCTTCTGCCGCCGCTGCCGCAGAATTGTAAGTTGTGCTAAGACCCGATGAAAAACCTATATAAACAACGTCGTTACCGTTTTTGAGTTCATTTTCAAAAAACTCTATAAAGGTATATGTGTTTATAGCCGATGTTTTAGCCGTTCTGCCGCGGCGCATCTCATCATAAAATTCCTTCGCGGTTATTTCACTGTTAAGATAAACCTTTTGGTCATCCCCGAACATAAAACTAAGTTCGGCGGTCTTTACTCCCCAGTCTTTAAGTAGTTCTTTTTTTATATCACAAGCGGAGTCTGCAAGGATAACATAATTTTTCATTTTCATCACCTACACCCATTATACTACCCGTTTTTACGAAATTCACTCTACTTGCGTTTTTTCTTGCAATACCGATAGTTCTCAGCCGGTAGAGTTAAATTCTACAACTCTACCGGCAGTAGAAAGGTTCAAAAAATATTGTATTTTTAGGCATTGATTTTATTTTTATTATATGGTAAAATAAGTTAATCGAGGTGACAAAAATGCAAGATATTAAGGCAGTTATAGCAAAAAATATTTCCGCTCTGCGCCAGGAAGAAGGTCTCACGCAATTAGAATTGGCAGAGAGACTAAACTATTCTGACAAAGCCGTATCCAAATGGGAACGTGGGGAATCTATACCCGATGTTACCGTACTTATGGAAATAGCGCAAATGTTCGGTGTAACACTCGATTATCTCGTACAGAGTGAACACAAGAGCGAAATTAAGAAAATTAAAAACCTAAGAATTATACATAACCACGCCTTTATAACGGGCATCAGTATTGCGCTTGTATGGCTACTCGCAACCCTGGCTTTTGTTGTTGTCGACTCTGCGTCCGTACCTACAAATCTTCATTGGTTGGCATTTATATATGCAGTACCGACTTCTTTTATCGTATGGCTTATATTTAATTCCATATGGTTTAATAGCCGAAGGAATTTCGCAATAATAACTCTGCTTGTCTGGTCGTGCCTTGCAGCGTTTTATGTTTCCTTTTTGGTATTCGGACATAATTTATGGTTAATATTCTTACTTGGCATACCCGCGCAGGTAATAATCGTTATGTGGTCAAGAATAAAAGTTAAAAGACAAAAATAAAAAAAGCTTCCTTTAGGCAAGGGAACCTTGTAATTCATTTCCATAGTGTCACAGAAATATCGTAAACAACAGCGTGGCGCTTGTTTTTTATATTCTGCCGTAAAGGCTTGTGAGTGAATAAAGATGTTCGTGTGACACATTTTCCATCTCATGCGGTTTCATACGCCATATCCAGTTGCCGCCCAGAGTTGACGGGACATTAATTCTGCCGTCTTCACCTTTGTAAAGGATATCGGGCATCATTAAAATACAGGTATCGGCGACCGACTGCATTGCCGCCCTTATCAGCGCATCGGTAAGGTTGCTTCTGTCTGCTGCTAAATACTTTTGCGCATGTGTTACGGCCGACTCACTCACTTCTTCTATCCAACCGCGAATTGTATTGTTATCGTGTGTCCCTGTATACACGACGCAGTTTTTAGGGTAATTGTGCGGAAGATAATCATTTTCTTCCCTTGTATCAAAGGCAAACTGTAATACCTTCATACCGGGATATCCGCTACTCATCAGCATTTCCCTGACATCTTCGGTTAAAAAGCCTAAATCTTCAGCAATAACAGGCATATCGCCTATTTTTTCTTCCAGTGTTTTAAAGAATTTTATACCCGGTCCCTTAACCCAACTGCCAGTTTCGGCGGTTTTGCTGCCGAACGGAATAGAGTAAAAGGCTTCAAAGCCACGGAAATGGTCAATCCTTACAATATCATACATTTTAAAGGATGCCCTGAGTC
>JAZNUZ010000135.1:0-2077 GCA_045592605.1 Acutalibacteraceae bacterium | reverse complement strand
AAACAAATTCGGCTGTGCCATCACCGGTTTTATCGATGTTGGTTTTGAAACGTTCATCGGCGACATACATTTGACCAAGTCCTGCAAGAATCTCTTTAGTGCAGGTATAATAATTTTCCGTGATGTAGTTTTGCAATTCTTTTACAAGCGCCTGTGCTTCGTCTGAGTCGGCGGTGTAGCTGTCATTCTTGCACCCGGCAAATTTGGTGAAGATGACCATTAATCCATCATTTACCGTTTGCCACTTATCTTTAGTGTAATCAGCGGTCTTTTGTTCGTACTCTTTATAAGTCTCGGGTTCCCTTAAACCCGAACGGTTTTGCCGCATATCTAGTATAACAGATATTTTGAATTCTGCCGAGTGTTTTCTAAAAATTTGTCCTTTCTTTGCCATAAAAATTTGCACCTCCAAAAGTGTCTAACTTTTGGGGTGCATATCAGTTGCTTCGGGGTTTTCTTTTAAAATATGTACTAACTGAATATTACCATCGCGAGTGTACCAAGTAACATAAGCGCAAGGCCAAAAAATGCTTTTTTTGACAGCCTTTCTTTAAATACGAAATATGAAAATGTCACAGCTATAAGAACACTCATTTTATCAATAGGTACTACAACACTTACTATTCCGTTTTGAATGGCATAGTAGTAGCAAAGCCAAGAAGCTCCCGTTGCGACACCGGAAAAAGCAATAAATACAAATTCCCGCTTATCAAGATTTTTTACAAATTTTTGTTTGCCCTGTACAAACACGACAATCCACGCCATAACGAGCACAACACCGGTACGTATAGCGGTTGCAAGATTAGATTCGACCCCCAAAATCCCCACTTTCGCAAGAATTGAAGTTAATGCGGCGAAAATTGCCGAGAGTACGGCATAGACCATCCAGGTTTTATTTTCTTTTTTATCGGACGACTGCTTTTTCTCTATCATTAAAAATATTCCGATAGCCAACAACGCAGTACCAATTAGTTTTACCGCCAAATTTGTACGTTCATTAAAACAAATAATAGCGAGTATCACGGTGAGAATTGTGCTTGATTTATCTATCGGCACAACCTTATTTACATCCCCTATTGCGAGTGCTTTGAAATAGCACAACCAAGAAGCTCCTGTTGCAAGACCTGAAAGCACCAGGAATATAAAGGACTTTGTGCTGATATTCATTACAGAGTCAGCAGAGCCCACTATGAACACCATTATCCAGGAAAATGCCAAAACAACAATGGTGCGAATGGCCGTTGCTAAATCAGAATCAGTCTTTCTGATGCCGCACTTTGCCAGAATTGCCGTAAGCCCGGCAAAAACTGCCGAGAGTACCGCCATTAAAAGCCACATCATACCCTTATCCCCCTAAAATTTTACCAAATAAACGGTATAATTCTATATTTAACTTTCTTTTTATAATCACTATAACCGACAAGTTGTTCTGTCAGTAACATTTCTTCATTTTTAATGCGAATCGCGATAACAAACGGATAAATGAAAAACACCGCAAAAGAAACAAACGAGCCGAGAATCAGCGGTATCATCAAAAACAGCAGTATTGTCGTCATATACATAGGATGGCGCACCACAGAATATAACTTAGTATCGATTACCTTTTGATTTTCCTGTACCTTTATGGTGCGTGATAAATATGCGTTCTCACGCATAACTTCAGCATAAAGCAAATATGCCAAGATAAAAAGCAGGGATGCCGCCACCCTGATAGCATTCGGCACCTCAGTCCAACCAAATCGGAAATCGAGTCCCGCCAATACAAAACCCACAACAAAAACCAATGCCGATACTGCTACTACGCCCTTTTGTGTGCCTTGTTCTTCCTTGCTGTCAAGCCGTTTTTTAAGCAATTCAGGGGCTTTGATAAAAAGTATCAAGCCTAAAGCAAAAATTGGTACAAAAAGCAGAATTATAAACAGCCAGGCGCCAAAAAACGAAAAAGTACCTGCGGGTAAAAAAAGCAAGAGTCCAATTAATAAAAAACCGCATATTAATTTATTTAATGCGCTTATAAAAAGTTTCATATTACCACCTTATTTAAATATATCACCTTTTTAAATTTTTCTCAATCCTT
>JAZNUZ010000134.1:0-4645 GCA_045592605.1 Acutalibacteraceae bacterium | reverse complement strand
CGCCACCCCAGAGCAGATAGGCTGTCACCCCAAATAGCGGGACAAGCAATATGAAAAAAATCCACATTATTTTGTAACTCGGGTTACCGCGTTTATTTATAATTGAAAGAGCTGTTATAATTGCCAAAGCTTCTGCGGCAGAATATATCCAAACTCTTTGTTCCGATAGGTGTGTAAGACTTAATATCATAAGATAAAGTTCTGCCAAAATAATAAGAAAAGTCAAAAGCAATCTTACAGGCGGACGGTGGCGCGGTGCTTTCACATTATCACTCCTAACATAACAATATCCTGTACATAATATATCATACTAAAAATTTCATTTCAATTAAGTTCAAAAAAATTTACAAGTTATTAAAAAGTTTACAATTTTTTGTGGAGAAATATGCGCAAGTGTGGTATAATATTTTTTAATTAAAAATATAAATATTTAATTTCAGAATATTCTAAGGAGATAACAGATGAAAATTCAGGCTTTAGCACAGGGTGTTGATGGCTTATTTATAAAAAATGACCGTTTTAATACAACCTTGGTTTCCTTTAATTTCTACCTACCGCTTAATAAAGATGATATGTCGCTGAACGCACTTTTGCCGTACGTACTCACATCTTGCTCTGATAAATTTTCCACATTTACAGATCTTAATTTGGCACTTAATATGTTATACGGTGCGGATTTGAGTGTTTCGGTAAGCAAAATAGGAGATGCGCAACTTATAAAGGTTGCCGTTGCTGTTATTAATGATGAGTTTTCTATAGGTCACGAGCCCGTTATAAAAAAAGCGGCCGATTTGTTAATGGAATTGATTTTCAAACCGAGAATAAAGGATAACAGTTTTATTGCCGCCGATATTGAACGCGAAAAAAGAAAGGTTAAAGAGCATATTTTAGGTGAAATAAATGATAAGCGCCGATATGCGAGAAAACGCCTTATTGCCGAAATGTTTGAAGACAGTGACTACGGAATTTCTGCTTACGGCACAGTTGAGCAGTTAGAGAATATTACAGGCGAAAATTTATATGACGCTTGGCAAAAACTTCTCAAAAACGCTTATGTCAGAGTTCAGCTTGTAGGCAAGAATACACCCGAAGGATTTTTTGATAAAATTTCAGAAGAGTTTTCAAAATATGATAGAGTTATCTGTGATGATTATAAAAAACTTTCTTGCCTGACTAAACGCGAAAACGTTAAGGAAGTTACCGAAGAAATGGATGTAGCGCAGGGAAAACTCGTTATGGGATTTTCGAGTGAAATCTGGGGCAATAATGCCTATGCTTTAACGGTAGCAACCGATATTTTCGGCGGTGGTACCTATTCGGGACTGTTTGAAAACGTACGAGAAAGACTCAGTCTTTGTTATTATTGCTCAGCTTCCGCAAACAAAAATAAAGGTTATATTATGGTTGATTCGGGAGTGGAATTTGCAAATACCGAAAAGGCAAGGGCGGAAATACTTAATCAACTCGATATTGTAAAAAAAGGTGGATTCAAGCAGTCAACCTTTGATGCTTCGATAAAAAATATATTAAACTCGCTTAACTCTTCTTATGACAGTTTAGGCGCACTGGATTCCTGGTATTGTGCAAGTATTTATTCCGAACAAATCAAGACCCCCGAAGATGTTGCACAGATTATTTCTTCTCTTGATAAAAAACAGATTATAGAAGCGGCAAACGGTATCAAACTTCATACCGTTTACAGCCTTACAGGTAAAAAGGGGGACAAATAAATGGATACTAAGTATTTTAAAAGCGAAACCGTCGGCGAAAGCTATTCATTAACTGTTCTCGGTAATGGTCTTAAGATTTATATTGCAGAAAAGCCCGAGTTTAATACCTGTTATGCGGTTTTTGGCACCAAATATGGTTCTGTCGATACCGAGTTTTCTATAAACGGCGGGGATTTTACAGCCGTTCCTGAAGGCATTGCACACTTTTTAGAGCATAAGTTGTTTGAGAGTGAAGATGGCGATGCTTTTTCAAAGTATGCTAAGACAGGTGCTTATGCAAACGCGTTTACTTCCTTTGATAAAACCTGTTATCTGTTTTCTTGCAGTAGTATGTTCGAAGAAAATCTCGATATACTTTTAGACTTCGTACAAAACCCGTACTTTACTGCCGATACTGTAAAAAAAGAACAGGGGATAATCGGTCAGGAAATAAGAATGTATGATGACAGTCCGGGTTGGTGTGTGCTGTTTAACACATTACGTGCCATGTACCACAATAATCCTGTCAGAATTGATATTGCGGGAACAACCGACTCAATAGCAAAGATTGATGACAAATTATTGTATAGTTGCTATAATGCGTTTTATAATCCGTCTAATATGTTTATTTGCATTGCCGGAAATGTAAAAACCGATGATGTTCTTAGTAAAATTGAAGGCGCTATAAAAAGCACCGCGCCTGTGAAAATCGAACGTAAATTCCCAATAGAACCCGATACAGTTGTGAGCGATTATATTGAAAAGAAACTCGATGTCGCAATACCGCTTTTCTGTTTCGGCTACAAATTAAAATCGGATAAGGAACCGACTTTGTTTGAATCGGTATGTACTGATGTTTTATTAAAAACAATTTCGGGAGATATTACTCCGCTTTATAGTGAACTCACAGAAAAGAAACTTATAAACGATGAGTTCGACAGTGAATTTTTCACGGGGCGCGGATATTCGGCGGTGCTTTTTGAAGGCGAATCGGCAAATCCAAATGAAGTTGTAAAACACATTAAGGAAGAAATTGCAAAACTTAAAAAGCATGGCATTGATGATAAAATTTTCGAAGCTGTAAAAAGAGAAGTTTACGGCGGATGCATTAAGCGTTATAATAGTGTTGAAGATATTGTCATGTCGTTTATTGATGCGGCAGTTTGTGGATATAATGTGTTCGATGAGCTTGAAATAATCAAAAATCTCAAGAAAAGCGATGTTGAACAGTTTTTATTGAGCCTGGATGATGAAAAATCTGTGCTTTCTGTTGTTTTACCCAGAGAGAAGTAAAGGAGAAAAATAATGTATAGCGGTGTTATTTTTGGGATACCATTTGATATTAATCCTGTCGCTTTTACTATACCGATTGGTAAAGGATGGGATGTTTATTGGTATGGAATTATAATTGCTTTAGCGTTTCTTGGCGCTATTGTTTATGCTATGCGCAAGGCAAAACTTTATGAAATTAATACCGATAAAATGTTAGATGTGGCATTGGTTACTACACCTGTGGCAATTCTTTGCGCCAGACTTTACTATGTTATATTCGATGGCGAAAAGCTAAGCGGAATTTCGGATTTTTTCGGGTTTGATGGCGGTGGTTTTTCCGGTCTTGCGATTTATGGCGGTGTTATTGGCGCGTTTGCCTGTGGCTTTTTGATGTGTAAAATACGTAAAGTGAATGTTCTCGATATGTTCGATTTAGCGGCAATCTGTTTTCTTCTCGCACAGGGCATCGGGCGATGGGGAAATTTCTTTAATCAGGAAGTTTACGGCACCTTTACTGGCAGTAATTGGTGGGGTATGATGAGCAACCGTACCGTTAGTGAAGTTGGTACGG
The DNA here is from genome assembly GCA_045592605.1 of Acutalibacteraceae bacterium. Lineage (GTDB taxonomy): Bacteria > Bacillota > Clostridia > Oscillospirales > Acutalibacteraceae > SIG565. The sequence continues at coordinate 1,093 of JAZNUZ010000134.1, read as the reverse complement.
GACTTGTACACCCGCTGTTCTTGTATGAATTTGTTTGGTGTTTGGCAGGATTTTTCTTAATTTCTCATTTTGCAAAAAAACGTATGTTTAAAGGGCAGAATACCTTGCTCTATGGTATATGGTACGGTTTTGGCAGGGGATTCTTGGAACTTTTAAGACCGAGTATTTATGTACTTACGATAGGAAAATTGAAGGTTTCTTCGATTCTTTCATTTGCACTTTGTATAGCTTGTGCTGTTATATTTATCTGCTTAATCAAGAAAACGAAACAAGATGGTGAGCTTTATGTACCTATGTTTACCGAAAACGTGCAGAAAGATGAAACCGATATAAATACAGAAGGGGAAATGGTCACAGATGGCGAAAATAATTAACGGTAAAGAAATTTCGGCTTTTGTAAAGAACAGAATTGTAAAGGAAGTTGAAATACTCAAACATGAAGGCAAGGAAGTGTGCCTTGCGGTAATTATCGTGGGGAACGATTCGGCTTCTCAAGTTTATGTTGCCAATAAAGAAAAAGCGTGTGCCGAACTCGGTATCCGTTCACTCCGCTATTCTTTGGATGAAAGCACTACCAACGAACAGTTGTTAGAGTTGATAGATAAGTTAAATAATGATAGTTCGGTAAACGGTATTCTTTGTCAGTTGCCGTTGCCAAGGCACCTGGATGAGAAGCTTATAATCAATAGCATAAATCCCGAAAAGGATGTTGATGCTTTCCATCCTGTAAACGTTGGTAAAATAATGATTGGGGATTATGACTTTTTACCTTGCACACCGGCAGGTGTTATTGAGATGCTTAAATATGAAAACATCGATATTGAAGGTAAGGAATGTGTTGTTCTCGGCAGGTCGAATATTGTTGGAAAACCAATGTCTATGTTACTTTTGCATAATAACGGAACGGTTACGGTATGTCATTCCAGAACAAAGGAATTAAAGGAAGTTTGCCGCCGTGCAGATATTCTTGTAGTGGCTATCGGAAAGGCGAAGTTTGTTACAGCCGATATGGTAAAACCCGGCGCGGTAGTTATTGATGTCGGTATGGATAGAGATGAAAACGGTAAACTCTGCGGCGATGTGGACTTTGAGT
>JAZNUZ010000133.1:0-3490 GCA_045592605.1 Acutalibacteraceae bacterium | reverse complement strand
GCTCATAACAAGAGTGCAATCACCCTGACCGACATCGATGAAATGAACGGAAAAACCGTTCTGCTGTTCGGCATAAGCAGGTGTACTGTTAAGCATCGACTCAATTTCTTCAAGGTTAAACCCCAAACCCGATGCAACAGCCAGAACAAGCGCCACAATTATATAAATCAGCTTTTTATTTATTCCTCTTTTTTCTTCCGTTCTGTTTATTTCGTCCATTTGTGAACTCTCCCCTTTCTCTTCCCGAAGGCGCAGACGGTTTGTTTGGCGTTACAAGGCATTTATCACCGAAACCTATAAGGACATGTCTGGCCGCTCTTCTTAAAGCTTCAATAACCAGACCTTTGTTTTTAGGATTAAAATACTGCAAAAGAGCCCTCTGCATCGCTTTTTCATGAGGGTCTTTGGCAACATAAACCTCTTTCATGGTATAGGGGTCAAGACCCGTATAGAACATACAGGTGGAAATAGTACCGGGTGTGGGATAAAAATCCTGTACCTGTTCAGGATGCAGTCCTTCTTTTTTTAAGAAAAGCGCGAGTTCAATAGCATCATTAATTGTACTGCCCGGATGCGAAGACATAAGGTAGGGGACAAGAAACTGTTTTTTGCCTACACTCTTGGTGAGCGCATAGAAACGGTTTTTAAATCTTTGGTATACTTCAATATTCGGTTTTCCCATACGTTTTAGTACATTGTTTGAACAATGCTCGGGAGCCACCTTTAACTGACCGCTTACGTGGTGATTGATAAGTTCTTTAAAAAATGTTTCATCCGTGTCTGCCACGAGATAGTCAAAACGGATACCCGAACGAACAAACACCTTTTTGACTTTATCAATTCTGCGCAGTTTACGTAGTAACTCAAGGTAATCGGTATGGTCAACCTTTACAGCCTTGCACATATCGGGAGCCAGACATTTTTTGTTGCTGCAAGCTCCGTTTTTAAGTTGATTCTCACAAGCAGGGAATCGGAAATTGGCAGTAGGACCGCCAACATCGTGGATATAACCCTTAAAATCTGGCATTTCTGTAATTTTTTTAACTTCATCTATAACAGATTCGTGACTACGCGCGGCGATTTGTCTGCCTTGATGGTAGGCAAGTGAGCAGAAATTACAAGCCCCGAAGCAACCACGGTTGTGGATGACCGAAAATTTTACTTCTTCAATACCCGGAACACCGCCTGATTTCTCGTAAGAGGGATGATAATCTCTCATAAATGGTAGTGAGTATACAGCATCCATCTCTTCGGTTGTAAGCGGCGGCATAGGTGGGTTTTGCACTACAATCATATCGCCGTGGCGTTGTATAACCGCCTTGCCGCGAACAGCGTCGTGCTCTTGTTGTTGTATGCGGCAAGAGACGGCGTATTGCTTTTTACCCGTTTCGGTTGGCTCTTTAACTATTTCATAGGAGGGGCACTCTTTTGCAGAACGATAAGTATATTTTGAAGACTTAACTGCAAAACAGGTACCAAGAACATCGGTAATGGAGTGTATATCTTCGCCGTTGTTTAGTCGGTCGGCAATTTCAACACAGTGTTTTTCGCCCATTCCGTACATAAGCAGGTCGGCACCGCTTTCAATAAGTATCGACTTACGTACACGGTCATCCCAATAGTCATAATGGGCGAATCGGCGGAGAGATGCTTCAATGCCGCCTATTGCAATAGGCACGTCTCCGAACAGTTGTCTTATCTTTTTACAGTACACAGTAACTGCTCTGTCAGGTCTTGCACCGCTTTTGCCACCGGGGGTATATGCATCATCACTACGGCGTTTTTTAGCAGCAGTATAATGCGCTACCATAGAGTCAATATTACCCGAATTAACAAAAAAGGCAAGGCGCGGTGCGCCAAAGCGCATAAAATCCTGGTCATCTTTAGGTTGCGGAATTATACAAACCTTGTACCCACGGTTCTCAAGTACGCGAGAAATAATGGCCGTGCCAAAACTCGGGTGGTCGACATAAGCATCCCCCGTAACTATTATTATATCGGCCGCTTGCCAGCCATAATTTTCCATTTCGCTTTTTGTAATCGGTAAAAACGGCATAAATATCCCTTCTGATTTTTGTTATACAGTAATTTTATCATACAATGTGCAGTTATTCAATCTTTAATATTTTTAAATGTACAAACATATATTTTTTTATGGAGGTACCGTTATGTTTGAAAAAATTAAAGAAAGACTAAGCACACCGTTTACGGTGTTTGTTTTACAAATATCTGTAGTAGCAGTGATAATCGTATCGGTAACTGCTATAAAATTTTTGGATGGTGACATTTTTAATGATTTGAAAAAATGGTATATACTCAATTTCCAAGATGAAACCGATGTGAATGAAGTGATTAATCCGCAAAAGGAGAGTTTACCGAAAGAGCAAGAGACAGAAATTCAAAACACGGTTGCAAATACAATCAAACTGCCCGTAATCTCTTTGAATGTTGATGAAAATAGCGGCAAGGAACAGGGGATAAATTCATTATGTGCACCGTTGCCAAACGCTATAATTTCTTCGGATTATGGGGCGAGAAACAATCCCGTAACCCACTCATACGAGAGCCACAAGGGTCTTGATTTGGTAGCAGATATGGGCAGTGAAATATATGCGGCGGCGGATGGTGTTGTCACACTTGCGCAAAAAAGCGGCAGTTATGGAAATTATGTAATAATCGACCACGGAAACGGGCTCAATACCCTTTATGCGCACTGTAGCCGACTAAATGTAGAAAAAGGGGATAAGGTAAAAAAAGCACAAACGGTAGCTTATGTCGGTAGTACAGGTCAGTCAACAAGACCGCATCTTCATTTTGAAGTAATCCTTAACGGAAAAAATCTTAATCCTAATTGGTTAATAAATTGGTAAGGAAAGAAAGTATATGAAATTTAAAATTTTTGGAACCGAAATCAATGTGACTTTTCTTTTTATGGCGTTTATTTGTTTCACCGTTTTCATAGATAAAAGCGGATATATTTTATATATGATTTTAGCAGTTGGATTGCACGAGTTAGCGCATTTATTTACTATGAAAATAGTGGGTTGCAACCCAAAAGAAGTACTCCTCATCCCTACAAGTGTCAGAATTGTCAGGGGAATTACGGTAAAGGCCACCCACGAAATAGCAATTTCGCTTTCAGGACCCGCAATAAATATACTGATTTTCCTTTTGTCATACATAGTTTTTCTGTTGACAGGTAGTGAAAAAGCCATTAATTTCTCGGTTGTTAATCTGATTATCGGGATGTTTAATTTATTGCCCGTAAACGGACTTGATGGGGGAATGGTACTAAAAAAGCTGCTCGAAGGTTTTGTGTCCATCGAAAAGGCAAGACTTATTTTAAAGTTGACAACAATTACAGTGTCCGTTGTGATAATAATTTTCGGCATAAAAACATTTACCGATTCGACCTATAATTTCACTCCGATAATACTCGGTATATATTTAATATTATCAGTAATAATTAAATTTTAGTTGCAACTAAACG
>JAZNUZ010000132.1:0-2572 GCA_045592605.1 Acutalibacteraceae bacterium | reverse complement strand
CTGATTTTTGTACTTTTAGTTAACTTTATTATTTCTATATCCGGCGGATTTTTAATATTTACAAACGATGCAGTCGATTCTTCGAATGTCTTTAGATTTGTTTCAGATTTTCTGCCTATTAAATTTTAGTTCTTTTATCTCGAAGGGAGCCATTTTTAAAAATGAAGCTATGTAGCAAATGCCAAAAAAGACCTGCGGTGGTGTTTATCTCTGATCCGACTCAGACCGATGCATCCCCAAAAGGTTTATGTCTTGTATGTGCCAAAGAACTCGGTATAAAACCGATTGATGATATGCTCAGTAAAATGAATATATCCGATGAAGATATTGAACAAATGAGCGAACAGTTTATGGATATTATGGCACTTAACGAAGTAACCGATGATGATACTTTTGCCTTAGGTACAGCACCGGCATTTCCTTTTCTAAATAATATCTTTGGAAACACACCCAAAAAAGATACCGAAGAAAATAACGGAAAATCTGACAAGGAAGACAAAACATCGAAGAAGAAAAAAGCAAGGTTTCTTGAGCAATATTGTACTAATTTGACCGGTAGAGCAAAAAGCGGTCAACTTGATGCCATTATCGGCAGAGATAAAGAGTTGTCTCGTGCTATTCAGATTCTTTCCCGCCGTTCAAAAAATAATCCTTGTTTGATAGGTGAGCCCGGTGTAGGTAAGACTGCCATTGCCGAAGGTCTTGCGCTGATGATTGCTGCGGGGTCTGCTCCTGCCAGACTGTTAGATAAAGAAATCCATTTGCTTGATTTAACAGGTCTTGTAGCCGGTACACAGTTCAGGGGACAGTTCGAGAGTCGGGTTAAAGGCTTGATAGATGAAATTAAAAGCCGCGGTAATATTATACTTTTTATCGATGAGATTCATAATCTTGTAGGTGCCGGTGATTCTGCAGAAGGCTCTATGAATGCGGCAAATATATTGAAACCTGCGCTTTCACGCGGTGAAATTCAGGTGATTGGTGCTACAACCTTTAAGGAATATCGTAAATATATCGAAAAGGATGCCGCGCTTAAACGCCGTTTCCAACCCATAACCGTTGAAGAGCCTTCATTAGAAGAAGCTGAAAATATAGTTCTTGGCGTTAAAGGGTATTATGAAGGCTTCCACAATGTTACAGTATCTGATGAGCTTATACGCAAAATTGTGCGTCTTTCAGAACGTTATGTAACAGATAGATTTTTACCTGATAAAGCGATTGATTTATTAGATGAAGCTTGTGCTTGTGCGAGTCTTGACAATAAATCGGTTGATGAGCTTTATAACATAAACAAGAAAATTAAAGAAACAAATATTGAAATAGAAAACATCGAATCATCTGTCGAAAATATTGATTACGAAAAATTAGCAAATAAGAAATCCGCACTCGAAAAATACAAAAAAGAAGCAGATTTACTTTACGGACCCGCATCAAATATTACGGTCACCGAGCTCGATGTTGCTAAAGTTATTGAATTATGGACAGGAATTCCTTCTTCAAAAATACAGGAAAGCGATTTAAAGAAACTCTCACTTTTAAATAACGAAATTAAAAAGAGAGTCATAGGACAGGATGAAGCAGCCGATGCAGTTTCGGCAGCTGTCAGACGCTCCAGACTTCAGACTTCTTCACATAGACGCCCCGCATCATTTATTTTCGTAGGACCAACAGGTGTCGGCAAAACCGAACTTTCAAAAGTTTTGTCTGAACAACTGTTTTCTACACCTGAAACAATGATAAGACTTGATATGTCTGAATTTATGGAAAAACACTCTGTATCCCGAATAGTTGGCTCACCGCCGGGTTATGTTGGTTACGATGAAGCGGGTCAGCTTACCGAAAAAGTAAGAAGAAAACCTTATTCTGTTATTTTGCTTGATGAAATCGAAAAAGCCCACCCAGACGTACTAAATATTCTTTTACAGATTTTTGATGACGGCAGAATTACCGATGCTCAGGGCAGGGTGGTCAATTTTGAAAACACTATTATCATAATGACTTCAAATGCAGGAAGTGAGCGTAATGATTATGCGGTCGGCTTTGGAAAAACGGCTGCGCAAATGTCGAAAGATAAAGCTTTAAAAGCGCTTCGCGAAATTATGCGCCCCGAATTCTTAGGAAGAATTGATGAAATAGTGGTATTTTCTCCGCTTGATGAAGCATCCTTGGAAAAAATCGCGGCATTGATGCTTAGCGATTTTAAAGAAGTTATGCTTGAAAAAGGTATTAACTTTATTTTCGATGATTCCGTCTGCAAACAGTTAGCAGCCCAATCTGTTGGTGCAAAAGCAGGTGCCAGAGAATTGCGCACCAATATTAGAAAAAATATCGAAGATAAAATTGTAGATTTGATAATTGATAGTTGCGAAAATCCGCCGAAACAGATAAGTGTTAAATATAATGGCGGATATAAGATTTCTTCTAAATAATTTCAAATTTTGCTTGACTATCGATGAATTTTGTGTTATCATAATTTTCGTCGATTGTGCGGGTGTAGTTCAATGGCTAGAATCCCAGCCTTCCAAGCTGGTCGTGTGGGTTCGATTCCCATCACCCGCTCCAAATGAGAGCC
>JAZNUZ010000131.1:0-2907 GCA_045592605.1 Acutalibacteraceae bacterium | reverse complement strand
GACGTGCGTGTGAAGTACCGAGCAGATACTCTTCATAAACTGCACCCGCTTTCATTGTCGGGATTATGTACTCATCAACATATTCATCGGTTAAGTCAAGTACATAAAGCTTTGATGCACCTGTCTTTATTGCCTTTTCTTCCAAACCTTCAAGTTCATCAGCCTGACCAACATTACCCGAAACTGCAATTACTTCGCAGTTATTATAGTTTTCCTTTAACCAAGGAATAATAATCGATGTATCGAGACCGCCTGAATATGCGAGAACTACCTTTTTGATGTCTTCTTTTTTCATAATAACCTTCTCCTTGAATAAATATGCATATAAATTTTTTCAATACCTGTCCATTATACACACTATATATTACTTTGTCAAGCATAAAAATAAATATTTATGCATAATTATTGAATATTTATCGTTTATTTTGCATTTTTATGCATTTATTTGTGAAATTTATTCAAAATTAAAAATGCTCTTGACAAAAAGAGCATTTTTTTGCTGATTTTCGATTATTTACAGTAATATTCTTTGATTTCTTCAAAGACTTTTTTCTCGGCATCAGAAAACGACTCATACCTTAAAGACAGTCTTTCAATCTCTTTGATTATTTCTGCTTTATTATTCGGTTTCGGTGTGTCACCTAACAATTTTTTGTGATTGTTAAAGGTAATATTCCTTACTGCCTTTTCACTTAAACCTAACGGTTTATACACAAATTCGGGTAGGAAATAAAAATCTGATAGACTGAATTCTTCGGTATCGGCAATGTTTTTGCAAACAAGATTGTAAAGGTTTTCGAAATTTCTTAAATCGCCAAATTCCGCATTATACGAATCTGTGCCAAGATAAATCCTTTCCGAGTTTCTTTCAAGAAATTCTCGCATCTCTTCCCTGTTTTTTGTAAATACCTGGAACATATGAACACCGGGCGTCAGGTCAAATGAAAGATTGGGATATTTATCAAGAAATTTCTGGGCCAAATGCAGTTTATCGTACATAAAGGCAAAATGCGCTAATGTAACCTTTAAGTTGGGATGCTTAGATAACATTCTGTCGAGTTCAGCATATGTTTCATCGAGTGACAGAAAACCTTCTGCCCCGTAATAATGACCGTCAGTAATGCGATACGGCTCATCTCTTTTGAGCGTTTCATAATCCCAATAGTGTACGGGGTCGGCAATATGTATTAATATAGGTAATCCGAGTTCTTCAGCCAAAGATAGTGCCTTATCGTAAACTGAAGAATCAAGTCCAAAACCGAGTTTTTTGCGCATATCCGGTTTGCCTTCTATAAACTTAAGACCTTCAAAGCCTTGTTCTAAACCATTTTTTAACTGTTCGAGCAAATCATCGGCATCGGTGTCCTTATCGTAGCAAAAACCATAAAAGGCAAAGGCGTTAGGATACATCATATCCTTTGCTGTTAAAATCATAAGATTTTCAATGATGCAATTATCGTATAAAGGTACCGAAAGAAAAACAACCTTTTCGACATCGTTTTGCTTCATTTCGCGATTAAAAAATTCAACACTTTCCTTAATTGGTCGCAACTTTTCAATATGATAATGTATATCTCTAACCATTTAAATCATCTCCAGAAATATTATATCATTTAGCTCTAAAAAGTCAATATAAAAACGGAAGGCAAAAACACCTTCCGTTCATTTTTTAAGATGCATTTTTTAATTTTTGTTCAGACACCGTTTGGGCGGTTTCGAGCATTGTTTCAGCGAAGATACCATAGCCTTTGTTTGGTGTATCTATAAGCACGTGGGTTATAGCGCCTATTAGTTTGCCGTTCTGGATAATGGGACTACCCGACATACCCTGAACTATTCCGCCTGTTTTTGAAAGCAATTCTTCATCGGTAATTTCGACAATTAGGTTTTGCAATTCACCCTGTGATTTATTAATCGAAATTTTACATTTATATTCCTTCGGGGTAGCGTTTTCAAGAGTTGTCAGTATTTTTGCATCACCGTTTTTAATTTCTTGTTTTAGTGCTATCTGCATCATTTCCCCGCCTTTTAACTCATTACTACATACGCCGTATACTCCCGTTTCGCTATTGAGATAAAAATCCGCATATTTAAGTGACAATAACCGTCCGTGAAGTTCGCCCGGCGAGCCGCTTACGGCTTTTGTCAGAGATACAATCTCTGCGGCTACTATTTCGCCCGAGCCGACGCTAAGCATCTTACCGGTATCATTATCATTAACACTATGCCCTAAACCGCAAACTACGTTATTGGTTGGACAAAAAAATGTCAATGTGCCTATACCCGCCGAACTATCGCGCACCCAAATACCCGCTTTGTACGTTTTGGTACTCGCAGACAAAACAGGTTTTAGTATAATGTTTTTTATCACATTATCCCTTTTAATCACAAATGACAAATCACTTCCATCTGATTTTTCGATGATTTGTGCAACATCTTCATTTGTGTATACCTTTTTGCCATCAATAGATAAAATAAAGTCGCCCACTTGCAAACCGCATTGTTTGGCGGGTTGGACATATCCGTTTTCGGAATCGACATCGCTAATATCTATTATCAGTACACCATCAGTATATATTTTCATACCAAAAGGACTGCCAAGCACTGACACATACATGTCATCAACAACTTCGACATTAACGCGTTTTACAGGAATTATACCAAAAATTTTCAGTTCCACATCGTACCTTGAGCCAACCTTATTGTATATCTCGGTATCGGCAGACAAGTTTTCGCACGGCGAAACCCTAACTGGTATATTGCTTTTTATGGATAAACTCGTATTATCTATTATTTTATAATTTCTTTCGGTACTGTTATCGACAGAAAATACGGCGCTGAAAACAAGGACCGAAAAACACAAAGTCGGAGGCCAAGCGGTCTTAGGAAGACAAATCCTTGATGCAA
>JAZNUZ010000130.1:0-10236 GCA_045592605.1 Acutalibacteraceae bacterium | reverse complement strand
TAAAGGACTCTGACCGTAAAAACGGAAAGCTAATCCTTGTAACTGCGATTACGCCGACCCCCGCAGGTGAGGGAAAAACAACAACAACAATCGGTCTTGCTGATGGTCTTCGCCGCATAGGAAAGAATGTTGTTGTTGCATTAAGAGAGCCTTCTTTAGGCCCTGTTTTCGGTGTTAAGGGCGGTGCCGCAGGCGGCGGATATGCTCAGGTTGTTCCTATGGAGGATATAAATCTTCACTTTACAGGTGACTTCCATGCTATCGGTGCTGCAAATAACCTTCTTGCCGCTATGCTTGATAACCATATTCAACAAGGTAATGCTCTTGATATCGATGTTAGAAAGATTACTTGGAAGCGCTGCGTTGATATGAATGACCGCCAGTTAAGATTTATAACTGATGGTCTTGGTGGAAGGGTTAATGGTGTGCCGCGTGAGGATGGCTTTGATATCACTGTTGCAAGTGAAATTATGGCGGTTCTTTGCCTTGCAAATTCTATAACCGATTTGAAGGAAAGACTTTCAAGAATTATTGTTGGTTACACAAGGGATGATAAGCCCGTAACCTGTGGTGAATTGAAGGCGGCAGGAGCTATGACAGCACTCCTTAAGGATGCCATCAAGCCTAATCTTGTTCAAACCCTTGAAGGAACCCCCGCATTTGTTCATGGTGGTCCCTTTGCAAATATCGCTCACGGATGCAACTCGGTAACAGCAACCAAGCTTGCTATGAAGCTTGGCGATTATGCAGTGACTGAAGCAGGCTTTGGTGCGGATCTTGGCGCTGAAAAGTTCCTTGATATTAAATGTCGTATGGCAGGGCTTACTCCCGATGCAGTTGTTATGGTTGCAACCATTCGTGCTCTTAAAATGCACGGTGGCCTTGCTAAAACACAACTCGGTGAGGAAAACCTTGAGGCATTAAAGAAGGGTATACCAAATCTTCTTCGCCATGTTGCAAACATCAAAGAGGTTTATAAGCTTCCTTGTGTTGTTGCAGTAAACCGATTCCCCACTGACACCGATAACGAAATTAACTTTATTATTGAAAAATGTAAAGAGCTTGGTGTAAACGTTGTGCTTTCAACCGTTTGGGCTGATGGCGGTAAAGGCGGCGAAGACCTTGCCCGTGAAGTTGTAAGACTTTGTGATGAAGAAAAAGGCGACTTCACATTCTCTTACGATACCGATTTAACTATAGAAGAAAAAATTGATGCAGTAGTTAAAAAGATTTATGGCGGTGATGGAGTTATCCTTACACCTGCTGCTAAAAAACAGGCACAACAGTTGAGTGAACTTGGATTTGGCAATCTCCCGGTTTGTATCGCAAAAACACAGTATAGTTTTTCGGATGACCCGACAAAACTTGGCGCACCCGAAAACTTTACAGTAACCGTTAAAAACATTAAGGTTTCTGCCGGAGCAGGATTTATCGTTGTTCTCACAGGTGACATTCTTACTATGCCCGGACTTCCTAAAGTACCCGCTGCAGAAAAAATCGATGTTGATGAAAACGGAAAAATTGTAGGACTGTTTTAATATGAAAGCATTCGGATTTTTGTATAAACTGATGGCGGTGATTTTGGTTTTAGCCCTGTTTGTAACGGGTTGCGGTAAACCAACGGAAGAACATACTCCTGAAGTGAGCACACCATCTCAGTCGGAAGTGGAAACTTCAAGTGAAGTTACATCTGATGAACCCAGCCGTTACGATGATTTGTTAGCAGAAATGCGTGACTGCGGAACTACGGTAGTGCCATACGGAGATTTGAAAAATCCCGAATATACCGAAGCACTGACAGAACTCGAAAAAGTTCTCGATGATTATAGTCGTAATGTGTCTTTAGTTGTTTATTCTTTAGATAACAATAAAGCGCTATGCTATAACACAAGCGCTGAACTTTTCTGTGCCTGTACCGTAAAGGCGGCATACGCTTTGTTTGCCTGTAAAGAAATGGAAAACGGCAAGGGCTCACTTGATACCGAAATGGTATATGAAAGTAAGCACTATGAGCCGGGTACAGGAGATATGCAATATTCGGCTGTCGGTACAAAATTTAAAATGGATACAATTATCGATAAAACAATGGGTATTAGTGATAATGTCGGTTATCTTATGATGGTAGATTATTTTGGCAGAACTGAATATAACAGTTGGATAAGTAATCTTGGGTGCGATTCGCTTAAAATTCATCCAACGGTTTGGAGTCTTAAAGCAAAGTCAAAGGACTTGGCAGTTGTTTGGCGCGAAATTTATAACTATTTTGAGACAGATACCGATTATGCAAAATTCCTAAAGAGTACCTGTACTAATACAAAAGATAACTATGCTACAGCAGCTCTTACTAATGTTGAGTATTCTCATAAACAAGGTCATAACCGTTCTGGCGGTTGGCATGCCTATAGCGATGCGGGAATTGTTTGGAAAGGCGATAAGCCTTATATCGTTTCGGTTTTAACCGATGCACCAGGTCCTTCATCCTATGATGCTAAGTTTATGTCGGATATGATTAAATTAGTGAATGATAAATTATTTTAAAAAAAGAAGCCGCTTTGGGAGACACTTCATAAAGAAGTGTCTCCCAATTTTCTTGATACAAAAAATAGACACCTAAAAAGGTGTCTATTCTGGCGGAGTAGGAGAGACTTGAACTCTCGCGCCGGTTACCCGACCTACGCCCTTAGCAGGGGCGCCTCGTCACCAACTTGAGTACTACTCCAAATTGTAACTTAAATTAATAAGTATTAAATTAAAATGGCGGAGAGGAAGGGATTCGAACCCTTGTGGAGTTGCCCCCAAACGGTTTTCAAGACCGCCTCGTTATGACCACTTCGATACCTCTCCGAGTGACTAAAACATTTTAACATAAACAACTTCAAAAGTCAACAATTAAATATCAACTTTTAAAACAAATTTATCGATAAATATCTGTCACCAATATCGGGTAATAAAACCACGATATTTTTATTCTTATTTTCTTCTCTTTTTGCAACTTGTGTTGCGGCGAATAAAGCCGCTCCCGAAGAAATACCCGAAATAAAACCTTCAGTTTTACCGAGCATACGGCAAAACGAATAAGCATCATCTTGGGTTACTGTTATTATTTCATCAATTATATCAGTATTAAGCGTTTTTGGTATAAATCCCGCCCCGATTCCTTGAAGACCGTGCGGACCTGCTTTGCCGCCTGATATTATGGGTGAATCTGCGGGTTCAACACCTATAATTTTAATACCGGGGTTTTGTTCTTTTAAAAATTGCCCAACACCCGAAATGGTACCGCCTGTGCCTATACCTGCAACAAAAATATCAACCGCGCCATCGGTGTCACTATAAATCTCAGGTCCCGTAGTATCATAATGCGCTTGGGGATTAGATTGGTTTTCAAATTGGCTCGGAATAAAAGAATTAGTATATTCTTTTGCCAATTCTTCTGCCTTGCTTATTGCACCCGACATACCTTTTTTACCATCAGTGAGTACAAGTTCTGCACCGAACGCTGTCATCAATTTGCGGCGCTCAGCAGACATTGAGTCTGGCATTACAATAATTAGTCTGTAACCACGGGTGGCTGCAATACTTGCAAGACCTATTCCCGTGTTTCCGCTTGTAGGCTCGATAATCACGGTGTCTTTATTAATTATGCCTTTCTTCTCAGCATCATCAATCATTTTTTTGGCAATGCGGTCTTTAGCCGAACAGGTGGGATTAAACTGCTCAAGTTTTGCAATGAGATTACATTGTAACCTTAACTCATTTTCAATATTCCGAAGTCGCAAAAGCGGAGTTTTTCCAACTAATTCATCAATAGAGTTAAATATTTGAGACATAAAAATGCTCCTTTTATTTTTAGGTCTTTGCTAATTTCATAAGTATAGAATGGGGAAGAATCTTGCTTAAAATCCTGTAGAACTTGTAAAATCCGTGTGGTGTGTAAACACCCTTACCGTTTGCGGCGGCAATTAGGGATTTCTGAGCTACAATCTGAGGATTTACGCGCGGTAAGGTATCAAAAGTCTTACTGCTGCCGGGCTCAATGTCCGCAAGACTTAAAAACTCGGTTTCCATAGGACCGGGGCATACGGCAGTAACGTTAATTTTTCTGTTTTTTAATTCTTCTCTCAAGGCTCTTGAAAAGCTTGTCACATACGCCTTTGTGGAGCTGTAAACCGCCATTCTTGCGTTAGGCACAAAAGAAGCAATAGAACTTACATTAATAATTTGGGATAGCGGTTTCATATATTCCAAAGTTGCCGCGGTAATTACCGTCAAAGCTTCGCAATTAAGTCTTACCATATTAACGGAATGTTCTGAGGGTATTTCATAGAAATTTCCAAGTTTGCCAAACCCTGCATTATTAACAAGTATTTTTACGTTGGCGGAAAACTCTTTCAACATATCTTTATACATATTAATATCGCTGTCATTTGTAACATCACAAACTATTGTACGGCAATTTACCGTTAAAATACGTTTGCTGATTTCTTCTAATTTTTCTTTGCGCCTGGCTATTATCCATATTTCGTCAAGTGTTGGGTACATATCGGCAATAGCCTTTACATATTCTGTACCAAGTCCCGATGAAGCGCCAGTAACTACCGCAATATTCATAATATCACCAATCCTTTATTCTAATTATATCGTATTTTAAAATAAATGCAACACAATTTGTTGTATGTTCGCCTTGACACTTAATCAATATAGTGGTAGAATATAAAAGATGAAAATTTTGTTTCGTTATCAGAAATACCGATTTTGGCGATAGGCATTTCTGCGAAATTTATTTATCCGGGGTAAATACGGTCCCGTCTTAAACCGTAATATTATATAAGGAGGTGCATTTAGGTGCCCTATATCATTGGTGGTATTATCGCCTTGGTTTTAGGCGTTGTTGGTTTTTTCGGCGGCTCTGCATACAGACAAAAAGCAGACCGTAACGAGCTTGGAACAGCAAAGGAAGAAGCGCGTCGTATTTTAAGCGATGCAATTAAGAATGCCGAAACCAAAAAGAAAGAAATTCTTATTGAGGCAAAGGATGAAGTTCATCAACTCAGACAGGAAGCTGAGCGCGATATTAAGGAACGCCGCAGTGACGTGCAAAGAAGCGAACATCGTTTGCAACAAAAAGAAGAATCACTTGATAAAAAAATTGAAAATTTAGAAGCAAAAGAAGAAAAATTAAGCCTAAAAGCAAAAGAAATCGATGAAAAAATCGATGAATGTGAAAGAATTAAAAGAAGTCAGATAGAAATGCTTGAAAAAATCTCAGGTTTTTCAAAGCAGGAGGCAAAAGACTTTTTACTCAGTACCCTTGATGGTGAATTAAATCACGAAAAAGCCGTAAAAATTCTCGAGTTTGAAAAGCATACTAAAGAAGAATCTGACAAGATGGCAAGGGAAATTCTCAGTCACGCAATTCAGCGTTGCGCTGCAGACCATACATCTGAAATTACCGTTTCGGTTGTTGCACTGCCCAACGATGAAATGAAAGGCCGTATAATTGGTCGTGAAGGACGCAACATCCGTGCTCTTGAAACCGCGACAGGTACAGACCTTATTATTGATGATACACCCGAAGCCATTACCGTTTCGTGTTTTGACCCTGTCAGACGCGAAATAGCAAGACTGACCCTTGAAAAATTAATTGTCGATGGAAGAATTCATCCGGCAAGAATCGAAGAAATGATTAACAAGGCTACTGCAGAAGTTGAAGCCACAATCAAGCAGGAAGGCGAAAGAGCTATGCTTGAAGCAGGTATTCATAATCTGCATCCCGAACTTGTTAAACTTATCGGTAAACTTAAATATCGTACAAGCTATGGACAGAGTGTGCTTAATCATTCTCTCGAAGTTTGTCATCTCTCAGGTCTTATCGCAGCAGAAATCGGTGCTAATGTGACACTCGCAAAACGCGCAGGTTTACTGCACGATATCGGTAAGGCGCTTGACCACGAGCAAGAAGGTTCGCATATTCAACTCGGTGTTGAAGCTGCCAAAAAGTATAAGGAAAGCGAAGAAGTAATTCACGCTATTCATGCTCACCACGGTGAAGTTGAAGCAAAAACAGTTGTTGCTTGTATCGTTCAGGCAGCAGATGCGATTTCTGCTGCGCGTCCGGGTGCTCGTCGCGAAAACATTGAAAACTATATCAAACGTCTTGAAAAACTTGAGGAAATCGCCAATTCCTTCAATGGTGTCGAGCGTTCATATGCTATTCAGGCAGGTCGCGAAGTACGTATAATTGTTAAACCTGAAGTGATTTCTGATGACCAGATGGTTCTTATAGCTCACGACATAGCACAACGTATTGAAAATGAACTTGAGTATCCGGGTCAGATAAAGGTTAATCTTATCCGTGAAAACCGAGCAGTTGACTACGCAAAATAATTTCAAAACCGATGCCAAACGGCATCGGTTTTTCTTTACTTTTCTGTAAAAATATATTAAAATGAATTAAATGTATGTTATAAGGGGGGCGTGTGTTGAAAAAAGTTCTAATCATCGGCGGCGGTGCGGCAGGGCTTATGGCGGCAGTATCGGCGGCGAACAACGGAAATCAGGTTACTGTAATTGAGAAAAATTCAAGACCCGCCCGAAAGGTCATGATTACGGGTAAAGGCAGATGCAATGTTACTAATAACTCGGACAACGATACTCTTATTGCTAATATGACAAAAAACGGTAGATTTTTATATTCGGCTTTTTCTTCATTTTCTGCAAAAGATACCATGGATTTTTTTGAAAAAGCGGGTGTCCCTTTGAAGACCGAAAGGGGAAATCGTGTGTTTCCGCAGTCGGATAAAGCGGTGGATATTGTTGATGCTCTCGTTTCATCCGCAAAGACAAGCGGTGCAAAAATAATGCAAGGTAGAGTAATTGATGTTTTGTGTAATGAAAGTTTAGTTACAGGCGTGCGCCTTGAAAGCGGTGATGAGTTTTTGGCCGATGCAGTAATAATTGCAACGGGCGGAAAATCATATTCCGCAACCGGCTCTACGGGGGATGGATATACTTTAGCACAAAAATTAGGCCACACCGTTACTCCGCTTATTCCTTCCTTGGTACCTTTAAAGATACATGAAGGTTTTTGTACAAATCTTATGGGATTAAGCCTAAAAAATGTTACACTTTCTGTTTTCGAAAATGACAAGAAAAAACCTGTATTTTCGGAGATGGGGGAAATGCTTTTCACCCATTTTGGTATATCCGGACCGCTTGTACTGAGTGCTTCGGCACATATGCGAAAAAAAGAAATAAATCAATATCTAATCAAAATTGATTTAAAACCGGCGCTTGATTATGAGCAACTTGATAAACGCATACAACGCGATTTCAGCGAAAATTTGAATAAGAATTTTGCAAATTCTTTAGATAAATTATTACCGCAAAAATTAATACCGGTTGTTGTTAGACTGAGCGGAATATCCGCGGATATAAAAGTAAATCAGATTTCAAAAGAGCAAAGAAACGCTTTGTGTCGGGTTTTAAAAGAATTTACACTTCATCCTACAGATTTTTGTGAAATTGAACAGGCTATAATTACAAGTGGCGGTATATCGGTTAAAGAAATTAATCCGTCAGATATGCAGTCGAAATTGGTAAGCGGTTTGTATTTTGCGGGTGAGGTAATAGATGTTGATGCCTATACAGGCGGATTTAATTTACAAATTGCATTTTCAACAGGATATTTAGCAGGAGGTAGTATTTTATGATTTCAGTAGCAATCGATGGACCGGCAGGCGCCGGGAAAAGCACAATTTCAAGAAAATTAGCAGAAAAACTTGGGTTCATATATGTGGATACTGGTGCTCTTTATCGTGCAATAGGTCTCAAGTTTTTACGCCTTGGTTTTGATACGGAACTTAATTGTGATATTGAAAAGATAATTAGTACGACTAAAATTGATATTAAGTTTGTGGGTGGAGAGCAAAGGGTATTTCTTGATGAAGAAGATGTATCTTCCCTTATCCGCACACCAGATGCATCAATGATGGCATCTGCGGTTTCTGCAAAGGGACCTGTACGCGCATTTTTACTCGACAAGCAAAGACAGTTAGCAAAAGAAAATAATGTTATTATGGATGGCAGGGATATAGGTACTGTTGTACTGCCTAATGCCGAAATTAAAATTTTCTTAACTGCTTCTCCTGAAGTCAGAGCAAAAAGAAGATATGTTGAACTTTGTGAAAAGGGCAGTAAGGTCGAATATCAGGATGTTCTTGATGATATGATTAAGCGTGATTATAACGATTCACACCGAGAGATAGCACCGCTGAAACCTTCTGAAGAATCAGTAATAGTTGATACATCGGAACTTGGGTTTGATGAATCGGTCGATACTTTATATAATATCATAAAGGAAAAAATGTAATGAATGGTTTTTATAAAACTATAAAAGCAATTTTAAAACCTATAATTAAGGTTTTATTCCGACTTGAAATTATCGGCGCCGAAAATTTTGATGGTAGCGGCAGTTTTATGCTTTGCTGTAATCATCAGTCTTTCTGGGATATAGTGTTTCTTATAGTTGCCTGTCCTTTTCAGATAAACTTTATGGCAAAGAAAGAACTTTTCAAAAATAAAATTCTCGCGTATATTTTTACAAAAATGGGTGCTTTTCCAATTAATCGTTCTACGGGCGATGTCAATGCTTTTAAACGGGCGTATGATATTTTAGAAAACGGCGGAGTATTGGGGATTTTTCCCGAAGGCACAAGAAATGATTTTGGAGCGCCTGGGAAGGCTAAAGCGGGAGCTGCAATGTTGGCTATTGATACAAAGGTTGACATTTTACCCGTTGCAATACGCTATTCTAAAAAACCTATTATGTTTAAAAAGGTGTATGTCAGAGTCGGTCAGGCACTGACAAATAATACCGCCAAAAACAGTTCAGGTGTTTCAAAAACAGATATAAGGCGGGTAAGCAGCACGATAATGGAAAATATTACACAACTATGGGAGACAGAGTTTTGAAGATAACATTAGCTAAGACGGCGGGTTTTTGTTTTGGAGTAAACAGAGCGGTGAATACGGTATATGAATTGCTTGATGATAATAGGAAGGTATGTACTTTAGGTCCTATTATTCATAATCCGCAACTCGTGGCAGAACTTGAAAATGGGGGAGTCAGAATTGTACACGATCCGAACGAAGTTGCAAACGATGAAACACTTGTTATTCGTTCCCACGGCGTACCAAAAGCAGTTATCGAAAATGCTCAAAAACAAAATATTAAGTATGTAGATGCAACCTGTCCGTTTGTTTCTAAAATTCATAAAATTGTCAGTGAAGCTTCTGAAAAAGGACACGCAATTTTGATTGCGGGAGATAGTAGACATAGTGAAGTAATTGGTATAATAGGTAATGCAACCACCCAAGTCTTTACCTTTTCCAATGAAGATGAACTGGAAGAATTACTTAAAAATAACCCTTTTTTGAAGGAAAATCCAGTCACAGTTGTCTCTCAGACGACTTTTAATGAGAAAATATTCAAAAAAAGTTGTTTTTTTATAAAAAAAGTATGTACAAATGCTTTTGTTTTTGATACAATATGTAATGCGACTGCGATGCGGCAACAGGAAGCAGATGAACTGTCGGCAGCTAACGATGTGATGATTGTTATCGGTGGCAAGTCGAGTTCTAACACCAATAAACTTTATTGTGTTTGTTCTGCTAATTGTGATAAAACTTATCTTATTGAAACCGCCGATGAACTTAAGGCGGAATGGTTTGAAGGTGCTAAAAGCGTCGGAGTCGTTGCGGGTGCATCTACACCTGCACGCATAATAAAGGAGGCTATAAAAAACATGACGGAAATTTTGCAACCGGTTGATGAGCAGGTCGAAGAGATAAATACTGTTCAAAAAAGCTATGAAGAAATGACAGACGAGGAAGCATTTGAGGCGTCTCTCAACAATTTAACATCAGATCAGAAGGTTATCGGTACAGTTCTTGCCGTTACACCCACAGAAATTCAGGTAGACTTTGGTAGAGGTCTTACAGGATACGTTTCGGCAGATGAGTATTCGTATGATACAAATGTTAATCTTGTAGAGGAAGTTAAGGTTGGCGATGAGCTTAATTTAATAATTATGCGCACCAACGACCAGGAAGGAACAGCAATGCTCTCAAAGCGTCGTTTCGATGCAATTGCCGGTTGGGACAAAATTATTGCTGCTAAGAATTCGGGAGAAATTCTTACCGGAACCGTTAAAGATATTATTAAAGGCGGAGTTA
>JAZNUZ010000129.1:0-5138 GCA_045592605.1 Acutalibacteraceae bacterium | reverse complement strand
GCCGAAAAGCTCGAGAGCCGCATCGCGTGAAATGGTTTTACGCTGGAGCGGTAAATCTTCCTTGACAATATTCTTCATTTCACCTTCAATTTTTTCCAGGTCTTCGGGTGTGAATTTTTCATCAATATCTATATCATAATAAAAACCATCATCAATCGCAGGTCCGATAGCAAGTTTAGCATTCGGGAAAAGGCGCTTTACCGCCTGTGCTAAAATGTGTGATGCGGTATGGCGGAATGTCCATCTGCCGTAATCATCATCAAAAGTTAAAATTTCTACTGTGTCACCGTCAGCAAGGGCAGTGCGTAAATCTTTATTTTCGCCGTTTATTCTTGCAGCACAAGCATTTTTAGCAAATCCGCCGCCAAGACTTTTTACGGCATCGAAAACAATAGTGCCTTCTTCAAATTGTTTTTCGTTTCCATTAAGTTTTACGGTAATCATAAAAAACTTCCTTTCAAAATAAAAAAACTTCGCCCCTAAGATATAGGGACGAAGTAGAAAATATAACTCCGCGGTTCCACCCGAATTGCGCTAATACGCGCCGCTTTAAAACCCTTAACGCAGGTTAGTCGTTCGGGTTGCTACCCCCCGACACTCAAAGGTGGTTTTCACAAGTTTGTTTTATGTAACGCTTTCAGCGGGTGCGCTACTCTCTGTAAAAAAACAAAAAAGTTACTGTCCTTTTCAACGTTTTACACCACTATTGTATACCCGATTTTAGTTTTTGTCAAGAAAACAACTCGTTATGAATTACATAATTTGTATTTTTTTTGAAAAAACGGCAAGAATAGCAGTAGGTGAAATGATTGGAGGAAATAAAAATGAAAAAAATACTATCGCTTTTAATTTCACTGTTATTAATAGTTACCCTTTTTGCCGCGTGTGGCAGAAACAAAACAGGCAGAGTTTATTATCTTAACTTTAAACCCGAACAGGATGCCGCTTGGCAGGCTTTGGCAAGTAAATACACCGCCGAAACGGGAGTAGATGTTAAGGTTGTAACAGCCGCGCAAGGCACCTACGAGCAGACGCTCACCGCCGAAATTGATAAAAAGGATGCACCGACTTTGTTTCAGATAAGCGGCGAAATCGCGCTTGAATCGTGGGGAGATTATTGTTCTGACCTTACAGGCACCGAAGTGTATAAGCAGTTAACAAGCGATGACTTCGCCCTTAAAAAAGGCGACAAGGTTTATGGCATAGGCTATGTTTACGAAGGCTATGGAATTATTGTAAACAAGCAACTGCTTTCAACTGCAGGATATACTATGGATGACATCGGTAATTACGAAGGTTTAAAGCGGGTTGCCGAAGACATTACCAGGCGCAAAAACGAATTAGGCTTCTCGGCGTTCACTTCGCCCGGACTTGATTCTTCTTCGGCTTGGCGTTTCTCGGGACACTTGGCGGGTATTCCTTTGTTCTATGAGTTCAAAGAAGAAAACATTATGTCTCAACCCGAAAAAATCACAGGTAAGCATCTTGAGAGATACAAAAATATCTGGGATTTGTATATAAACAACTCTACCGCTGAACCTTCTAAACTCACTGCCGTTACTATGGACCAGGCAACCGCCGAGTTTACCAACAAAAAGGCGGTGTTCCACCAGAACGGCACCTGGGCATATACCGATATTAAGTCTATCGGCGACCAGAATATCGGCTTTATTCCGATTTATTCGGGTGTCGATGATGAAAACCAAGGCTTCAGTTGCGGCACAGAGAATTATTGGGCAGTAAACTCTAAAATCAGTGAAGCCGACCGTATGGCAACACTTGATTTTCTCGAATGGGTTGTAACGAGTGATATAGGTACTACCGCACTTGCCGAAAATATGGGATTTGTGTCTCCGTTTAAATCGGCGAAACCCGTAAACAACATTCTTAGTAATACTATGAACGAGTATGTAAAACAAGGCAAATACAACGTTTCCTGGGCATTTAATTATACACCTAATGTTGATACCTGGCGCAGTGATTTAGTATCGGCTCTTGCCGCCTACTCTGCAGGACAGAGCGACTGGGAAAGTGTTAAGGAAGCCTTTGTTGATGGTTGGGAAAAACATTATAAATTATCGAAACAGTAAAAAGGGCGGGACTTTCCGCCCTACATAAATTAAAAGGGGCATACAATGAAAAAAGCCATTAAAAAGTATAACAATACAAGTATAAATAATAAAAGTCAATTAAAAGCGGTAAAAAAATATTCCGCCGTATTTTTATTGCCGACAGTAGCGGCTTTTCTGATAGGTTTTGTGTGGCCTTTTTTCTTTGGTATTTACCTTTCCTTTTTCAGATTCAAAACACTTAGCAATATATCCTTTGTCGGATTAAAAAATTATATATCCGCGTTTTCTGATAAAGGCTTCTTTTCTTCCTTTTGGTTTACCGTTATTTTCACTCTTGTCACGGTAATACTGATAAATTTTATAGCATTTTTTATTGCTCTTGCGCTGACTAAAAAAATCCGCGGTTCCGCCCTTTTCCGTACGGTGTTTTTTATGCCTAACCTTATAGGCGGTATTGTGCTCGGTTATATCTGGAAGATAATACTCAACGGAATAATAATAAAATATTTGGATTCCACTCTGGCACTAAATTCCACCTACGGCTTTTGGGGACTTGTAATTCTTATGTGTTGGCAACAGATAGGATATATGATGATAATATATATTGCATCTCTTCAGAATGTTTCTCCTGAATTTATCGAAGCCGCACAGATTGATGGGGCGGATTCGCTTGGAATTTTAAAACACATAACCATACCATCCGTTATGCCATCTATCACAATTTGCACATTTTTAACCCTTACAAACTCGTTTAAGCTCTTCGACCAGAATTTAGCGCTCACAGGCGGTGAGCCGGCCCACAAAACCGAAATGTTGGCGCTTAATATCTATAAATCGTTTTATGAAAGCACAACAAATATGGGTGTCGGTCAGGCAAAAGCGGTTATTTTCTTTGTGGTTGTAGTGGTGATTGCGCTAACACAACTTTATTTGACTTCAAGAAAGGAGAATGGATGATGAAAAGAAAATTTCGTTTTCCGGCTTTGAGTGTCGTTTTCACTATTCTTTCTGCGGTGTGGGTACTGCCCATAATCATTGTGCTTATAAATTCGTTTAAAAAGAGCGATGCTATTGCACTCACTCCCTTTCAGTTACCCGACTCACTTTCTTTTGCTCGACTCAGCAACTATACAAACGGAATTACTTTTGGTAATTACCCCTTTTATTATTCGATAATGTATAGTATAATAATAACGGTTCTGTCGGTGGCACTGATTTTGCTTTGCACATCGATGGCGGCTTGGTATATACACCGCGTTAATTCATTTTTTTGCCGCGTGGTGTATTATTTCTGTATTTTTTCTATGGTCGTTCCTTTTCAGATGGTTATGTTTACACTATCTAAAACTGCCGACCGCCTGTCACTCAATACCCCGTTTACTATTCCTATTATATATCTTGGCTTTGGTGCGGGACTTGCGGTGTTTTTATTCAGCGGATTTATAAAAGGCATACCCATGGAAATAGAACAAGCTGCAACAATAGATGGTTGCAACACCTTGCAGACATTTTTTCTTATAGATGCGCCCATTATGAAATCGACCTATGTGTCGGTGGGAATTCTCGAAATTATGTGGATATGGAATGACTATTTGTTGCCGTATTTGGTGCTTGACAGAACAAAATATATGACCATCCCGATACACATTCAGTTTTTACAGGGTAGTTACGGCAGGGTTGACTACGGTGCTACAATGGCACTTATTATGCTTTGCTTAATCCCTGTCGTTGTTCTCTTTCTTTTAGGTCAGAAGCATATTATAAAGGGTGTTTTATCGGGCGCAGTAAAGGGGTAACTGTTATGCGCGCAAGCGGAATTTTAATGCCGATATTTTCTCTGCCGTCTCCGTACGGCATAGGTACATTTGGTACAGCCGCATATAAATTTGTTGATTTTCTAAAGGATTCGGGTCAAAAATACTGGCAAATTCTACCGCTCGGTCCCACGAGTTACGGGGATTCACCCTATCAGACCTTTTCTTCCTTTGCGGGAAATCCGTATTTTATTGATTTGGATAAAATCTGCTACGAAGGTCTGCTGTCTTTGGAAGAAATTGCCCAGCACAGTAAAGAGAGCGACCGAGTAGATTATGAGTTTTTGTATTATAACCGCTTTAAACTTTTAAAAATTGCTTTTTCGCGCTTTAAAGCCGATGAAAACTACAGTAATTTCTGTCTTGAAAATAGTTTTTGGCTGGATGAGTATGCGGTGTTTATGACACTTAAAAATATTCATAACGACCGACCGACTGATGAATGGAAAGAAAAATACCGCCGCGGTGACAGTAAAATAATCGAAGAAATAAAAAAAGAATATGCCGATATTGTTAATTTTTATAAGTTTCTGCAATACAAATTTATGGGGCAGTGGTTTGCACTTAAAAACTATGCAAACGAAAAAGGCATAAAAATTATTGGGGACATTCCGATATATGTGGCATTCGATTCGGCAGATGTGTGGGCATCCCCTTCCCAGTTTTTGCTCGATGAAAATCTGATGCCAAAAGCCGTGGCAGGTTGTCCGCCCGATGCTTTTTCGAGCACAGGTCAGTTGTGGGGCAATCCGCTTTATAACTGGGGAGAGATGGAAAAGGATAATTATGCCTGGTGGGAAAAGAGACTCAGGGCTTCTTTCAAAATGTATGACATTGTAAGAATTGACCACTTCCGCGGCTTTGAAGCCTTTTATTCCATTCCGTTTGGCAGTAAAACTGCCGAGACGGGCAGTTGGGTTAAGGGACCCGGTATAAAATTCTTTAAAACTTTAGAAGAAAAAATAGGTGAAATGCCCGTTATCGCCGAAGATTTAGGGTTTTTAACCGATGATGTCAGAGAAATGCTTAAAATGAGCGGATATCCTGGTATGAAGGTGCTGCAGTTTGCGTTTGATACAAGGGAAGAAAACGACTATCTGCCGCATAACTATCCAAAAAACTGTGTTGTGTATACAGGAACACACGATAACAATACTCTTCGCGGTTGGCTCGAAGAAGTGAGCGAGTCTGCCGTAATACACGCGCAAAAATATCTGTTGGCAGATAAAAGTAGCCTTACCGATGCTCTGCT
>JAZNUZ010000128.1:0-1970 GCA_045592605.1 Acutalibacteraceae bacterium | reverse complement strand
GTAGGCAAAGAGATAAATGATGTTTTTGCTGGTTTTGGATTGAACATTTTTGATAAAACGGAATCAATCGGTCGCTCTCGTGAAACGGAAATAGAAATGTGGCTTAAAAACCATCCCGAAATCGAAAATTTTGTGGTGCTTGATGATAGATTTCTGGACTCTCCGTATTTAAGAAACCATTTTGTAAAGACCAACAATTACCGCGATGGAATAGATGAAAATAACGTAAAACAGGCGATAGAAATATTAAACGGTTAAAAGGGGGGTGCTTTTATGCAACATACCGTATTGCTAAAGACAATTATAGATAAAGCAAACGATGTGAAAGATGAGTTTGGCGGAGAGTATCTTTGCGCATCACACGTTGCGGTGGCGGTAGCAGATTTCTGTAGAACTAAATATATAGGGACATCCATTTCGGATAACACCTATTTTCCTTGCCGTTTTGAAGAAGAAAGGCTAAGATATATTTTTTCGAATGAAGTAAAACTGAAATCATTTTTCAGAACGGTTTTATCCCGCAATACAAAAAACGGGGTAAAGGAACGAGAGTTTGACTTTTATTGTTGCGAAGGTGTCGCTAATACTCGCCGCACTGATATTCTGTCAGCGGATTTGGTTTTCCTATGCGCTTTAAGGGAAATTGATGATGCGTACAAACCCAATATACGTAGTGCGGTATCGGATGATGCTATTATATCTGTACTGCAAAATACCGACAGGAATATATACGATTATGTAATCGAAAATATCAGTGAAGTGCTCTTTGAACTTAATAAAAAATCAGAAATTGCTAAGAGCATCCGCGACTGGAAACCTGCGCGAAAATTCGCCGAGCCAAAAGAAATTGCAGATATATTCTTTAAAAGTATAGAAGCTAAAATAAAAAACAATGTGATAACGCTAAAGTTGGCTAAATTTTTCGGTACAACAGACTTAAAGGTATCAATACATAAAACGGATGGCATATATTATATTCACGATAACGGATGCGCTATAAAACACTTATTAAAGCAAATTAAAGATAATGCAAAGTGTGAGAATGTACTTAAAAAGGTATGCGGCAGTTGTTGGATAGATAAAGGAAGAATAACGGGCAGTTTTGTGAGCGTGTCGAGCTTTTTTTATTATCTGCAAAGACTTATTTTTATAGCACATGCAGATATTTATTACACCAAAGCTGAGAAGCCTTTATACTATAAGCAAAAGGATTATATTTATATAGATACCGATAAGGCGGAGCCAATAAACGAAACAGAGCTTTTAGAAAAGTTAAAAAGCGGTATAGGTTTTGATTATGATGAAAAAGCAGGTCTTTATTATTGGCTCGATACCAGATATTCGCTTTTTTCATCTCGCGCATCTTTTTTAATTGAAACATTTGAAAATGAAAAAATCCGTATAAGTGACCGCCACAAAGGTAAAATTGAAGGCGAAATATTCGAAGCATTTTATTGGAACAATGATGATATTTCGCTCTACAATAAATTTGTTTTAAAGGTTGCCGATCGCTTTGGCGGTGAGTTTGATGGCAGAAATATTTACTTGACCGATAAAAAAGAAAATTTTTGTAAAGCGGCTTATAAATTCTTTAATATGGCGGTTTTACTTTCGGAATTTGGTCACGATATTGAATTACCGAAAATAAAGCGCAAGGGGAAAGAAAATGGAGAAGTATAAAAAAATTTTTGTCGTTTCAGATATCCACGGTCACTATACCTTATTAAAGGCAGCACTTGACAAAGCGGGTTTTGACAAAGAAAATCCCGAGCATCTTCTTATATGTTGCGGTGACTATTTTGATAGGGGTAGTGAAAACGTAGAAGTGCTTAAGTTTTTCGAAAGGTTAAAACGTAAGGTGTTGTTGCGCGGAAATCACGAAGATTTACTTATTAAACTATTGCAAACGGGAAAAGTTTTGCCGCACAATTACATTAACGGAACTATGCGTACGCTTGAAGAGTTCTTCG
>JAZNUZ010000127.1:0-3485 GCA_045592605.1 Acutalibacteraceae bacterium | reverse complement strand
AAAGAAAAATGAAGAAAAGAATTAAAAAAATTCTGCAGTTTTTACTCAATCCGCACCTACTCGTTTGTGTACTTATTGCATGGGTGATAACTAACGGGTGGTCATATATATTATTTGGTCTCGGAACATATTTCGGTATAGGTTGGATGACCGCCGTATCGGGTGCCTATCTTGCTTTTTTATGGTTTCCGATGTCACCCGAAAAAATCGTAACCTTCGCTATTTCAATATTTTTATTGCGCCTTTTATTCCCAAACGACCAAAAAACATTGGCGGTACTTAAAAGGTGGCACAAAAATGCAGTTCTGGTGCTAAAACGAAGAAAACTCAAAAAACAAAATAAAAAAATAACGCCACCTAATAAAACCACCTAACAATCCAGGTGGTTTTTGGTATATAATAAAGACATATTGCCCCGAATTCAATTTTATGGTAGAATAGATTGATATTTTTTTAGGAGACAAACTATGACAAAAATTCACAACAAAAACGCTGGTCGCGTATTTAATATTTTCGGTGAAATATCTCGTATACCGCACAGCTCGGGAGATATGGGGAAAATTGCCGCATACTGTACCGACTTTGCACAAAAATTAGGCCTTAAATATCACCGCGATAATGCCGATAATGTGATAATTTATAAAAATGCAAATATGTGTGCAGATACCGCATCCCCTGTGATTTTACAGGGGCATCTTGATATGGTGTGCCAAAAATCCGCAGACAGTAATATCGATTTTTTGGCAGACCCGTTAGAACTTATATATGACGGTGACTTTTTAAAAGCAAACGGAACAACGCTCGGCGCCGATAACGGCATTGCCGCCGCTATGATTCTATCCTTGCTCGAGAGAAACGACATTCCACATCCGCCAATAGAAGCCGTTTTTACAACCGATGAAGAAATCGGTATGATTGGCGCTAAGAAACTTGACTGCAGTCTTTTATCGGGCAAGAAGTTTATAAATCTTGATTCCGAGAGTGATGATACCGTTACCGTTTCTTGTGCCGGTGGCAGTGATTTTAAGGCTACACTTAATATAAACCGCGTAACAAAGCGCGGCACGAAAACAGTCATCAAAATTTCAGGGCTTAAAGGTGGTCATTCGGGAGTTGAAATTAATACTCACAGACTCAACGCCGATATACTTGCAGGTCGTTTTCTTGAATATCTGAGTAATAATACAGATTTTGATATAATTTCGGTAAACGGCGGAGACAAAGCCAATGCTATACCTTGCCTATGCGATATAGAAATTGTATCTATTGACCCGGAAATTACTAAAAAAATAGAACAATGCTCAGAAATTATAAAAAACGAAATTTCTTTTAACGAGCCCGACTTCCGCACAGAAATTACCGTTTCAGAAAACAAAGAATATTCGGTGCTGGATAATGTATCTAAAAATGATATTATCTACATTCTCAACTGTGTACCAAACGGCATAATGGATATGAGTAGTGAAATTGAAGGTCTGGTTGAAACTTCGCTTAATCTGGGTGTTTTATCTACCGAAACGGATAAGATTACACTTCACTTTGCGCTCAGAAGCAACAAACAATCCTGTCTTGAATTTTTGGAAAAACGCTTGGTGTTGTTCTTTAAAAAGGTAAATGCCGTTATAGATACTTTTGGTCACTATCCGCCGTGGGAATATAAAAGTAATAGTGCTTTGCGCAATATTTATATCAGTGTTTACAAAGAACTTTTTGGAGCCACACCAAAGGTCGAAGCAATCCATGCAGGGCTTGAATGCGCCGTATTTTCTTCATCTATAAAGGATGCCGACTGTATTGCAATCGGTCCTAATATTTTTGATGCGCATACCGTAAATGAACGGTTGGAAATTTCTTCGGTAGAAAAGATATACAGTTTGCTCACCCGTATGCTTGAAAAATTAATTGATTGATTTTGTACCGTCTGTATGGTATAATTTTTAAAGTTTATTTTATAGGTAGGTTTATTTATGGAAAACAAAAACGAATTCAAGCCGTACATTCCGGCGGATAAAATCACCCCCGAACTCACCTTTACTTCGGTTATTGTGGGTATGATTTTAGCCGTAGTATTTGGTGCGGCAAACGCTTATTTGGGACTTAAGGTCGGTATGACTGTATCGGCTTCAATTCCGTCGGCAGTTATTGCTATGGGTATTATCAAAATGATAATGCGCAAAAACTCAGCGCTTGAAACCAATATGGTGCAGACCATCGGCTCATCGGGTGAATCCCTTGCGGCAGGCGCTATATTTACTCTTCCCGCGCTCTTTATCTGGGCTAACGAAGGTGTTATGGACAAGCCGAGCATTATTGAAATCACCCTTATCGCGCTTATAGGCGGTCTGCTTGGTATCTTCTTTATGGTGCCGCTTCGTAATGCTCTTATTGTAAGAGAACACGGCATTCTTCCCTATCCCGAAGGCACCGCTTGTGCCGAAGTTGTTCTGGCTGGTGAAAAGGGCGGTTCGAGTGCCGCTACTGTTTTTGCCGGTATGGGTTTTGCCGCACTCTTTAAATTTATTATTGACGGACTAAAGGCCGCCGCAGGTGAAATCTCGGTAACCTTTAAAGGCTTTGCCGGTACTATCGGTACACAGATTTACCCTGCTGTAATGAGCGTTGGTTATATTTGCGGCGCAAAAATTTCTTCTGTTATGTTCAGCGGCGGTGTCTTAAGTTGGCTCGTACTTATTCCCCTTATTGTTTTCTTCGGCGATAATACTGTTGCCGAAACCTTTGCTACCGATGGTGCATACGGCATCTGGGGAAATTATATAAAATATATTGGAGCCGGTGCTCTTGTTGCGGGCGGATTTATCAGTCTTATAAAATCTATGCCGCTTATAGTGAAAACCTTTGCCGATGCTATTAAGGGATTATCAAAGAACGCGCCCGTATCGAGCAAACGCACCGAAAAAGATATTAATTTCCTTTTCGTAATTATCGGTGTTGTTGTGTTAACACTTGTTATATGGCTGATTGATGTTATCCCTGTAAACATTATAGGCGCTATAATTATCGTTGTTTTTGGCTTTTTCTTTGCTACCGTTTCTTCCCGTATGATAGGACTTGTAGGCAGCAGTAATAACCCCGTTTCAGGTATGACAATAGCCACCGTTTTGGTGTCAACCGTTATTTTACGCGCAACCGGTCTTATCGGTGCTAAGGGTATGGCAAGTTCTATTGCCATCGCATCTATCGTATGTATTGTAACCGCTATTGCAGGAGATACTTCCCAGGACCTTAAAACCGGTTATCTTTTGGGAGCAACACCGTACAAACAGCAAATAGGTGAAATATTTGGTGTTATCGCTTCCGGTCTTGCTATAGGCGGTACCCTTTATCTTCTTGATACCGCTTGGGGCTTTGGCAGTACCGCTCTTAATGCTCCGCAAGCGAGTATGATGAAACTCATAATCGAAGGTGTTATGGATGGTAATCTTCCCTGGGCTCTCATAATTTCGGAAGTCGGATCGTAGCCATGT
>JAZNUZ010000126.1:0-2423 GCA_045592605.1 Acutalibacteraceae bacterium | reverse complement strand
TTTACATCGGATAATAGCCCATCTGTATCAGGAAATTCAACTCCCGCCTTTGCCGCCCTTTTTTGTACCTTTGTCGCACGCATAAGCGCAGGATATGACATAGGTACACTTTTCAGTGTGTCGGTAAAGGATGATTGGTGTTTTTCATCACGTTTTATATTATCCCAATTTTCAAGCACTTTATCGGTTGTTTCTGCAACCACATCACCAAACACGTGGGGATGGCGCAAAATCATTTTCTTTGATATACCATTTATGACATCTTTTATGCTGAATTCGTTTTCTTCATCTGCTATCTGAGAATGCAACAATATTTGCAAAAGTACATCCCCGAGTTCTTCACACAAATCGGTAGCATCATCACGGTCGATAGCATCAACCGCTTCATAAGTTTCTTCAACAAATTCATTACGGATTGATTTATGTGTCTGCTCTCTATCCCAAGGACATCCTTCGGGAGAACGCAGTATTCTGATTATTTCAACGAGTTCATCAAACGAAAAGCAATCTTTTTGCACTATATTTACTTTTAACATATTTTCTCCAAAAAATCAATACTAAATTAGTTAAAATTACAAAAATTGTTGTTTTGTACAATTTTTACGTCTCTTTTTTATCTAAAATTCAATTTTTATTGGCTATTTTGCCAATAACTTCCAGAATTCCCTTGATTAGTCCATCTTCTGAAAGCGAGTTAATTTCCCTATAACTCTCTGCCGCATCATTACCTGCATCATCTGAAATTTTGCGAACACAGGCAAACTTTATACCATATGTATCACACACATACGCAATAGCCGCCGTTTCCATATCACAGGACATCGCCGAAAATTCTTCTTTTAAAAGTGTTCTGAGTTGTTCGTTCTGCACAAAGCAGTCGCCACTTACTGCAGTACCTATTTTGCCGCCTTGAAATACCGCCAATAACATTTTCGATAACTCGTCATCTGCGGCATAAATATACTTGTCCTGCCCCGGCTTCTGACAACGGCTGTAACCTATACAAGACAAATCGAAATCGTGTTCCAAAAATTTATCCGGTACTGTTATTTCGTTTTTTGAAATACCACTGACACCACCGGAAAGACCGCAGTTAAATATAATTTGAGCCCCTTGCTCTGCGAGTGCGGTTGTAGCCGCTGCCGCATTAACCTTACCAATACCGCAATGAACCGAAATAACTCTCGCATTGCCTATACTGAAACTGTGAGCCTGTCTTCCTGCAACCTTCAAGGTTTGATTTTCTATACCGCAAAGTAATTTTTCGAGCGGTTTATATTCATCCGCATCGGCTATTACTATACCTATTTTTATTTGTTCATCCATAACTGCAGCTTATTCTCCTGTATATATCAATTTCTCACCGCAAACATTACAGAAATTGGCATCATCCGATACGACAGCGGCGCACTTGGGACAAACGCGTTTACTTTGTGTTTTTACAAGTTCTGCTCGTTCTGTTTCGATTTGCTCTTTAATCAAGGAAATTTCCTTAATTATTTTTTTGATATTTTCGGGTATATCTTCTTTTTCGGAAAACTCGGCATACGTACTTTTGCCAAGTTCTGTATACAATTTATTTACCTTGCCTTCAAGCACTGATATTTCGTATTTTTTCTTAGCTATTGCCACAGTTTCATCTGTTTTTTGTTTTGCCACAGAAAAAATTTCTTTTGCCTTATCAAAAGTTTCGTTTAAAATATCCATTCTCATCAACCTTTCTTTATTTATTAACCAATAAACTCACGTATAAGAGAGTTTTTGGGTACTTTATTTTCATTTATTGTCCAAAGCGAAGACAAAACATCAGCTATGCTTTTTACATATTTATAATTTTCGCTACCCTTTTTAACCGCCTTTGCGGATTTTAAAAACCGTTCCTTATACACACAAAGTTCATACGGATGAAGTGTTTTAAGAAGTATATCGGCGCGGTCTTTAAAACAGTACAGGTACTTTTCTTCCCCATAACCTACCTGCCACCAGAGTTTCAGAGTAGCATTTATATCTGCGGCCCTTGTCTTTTCATCGCGCAGAGTACGGCGGATAAATCGGATTTTTCGTGATGAAAGAATTTTGTTTCCGTCTTTATCTAAAACCGCATCGTTAACACTGATATAAATTTTATAAAGACTTTCCCTTGGCAGAAAATCGGTTATAACAGGATTAAGTGCGTGAAGTCCTTCAACAATCATAATACCATTATTTGAAATATCTATCTCGATTTTTTCCTTAATGCTTGTAGATGTTTCAAAATCGAAAAAAGGCATTTTTGTTTTTGAATATGCCGCAATTTCTGAGCGGGTTGCATAGCTTATGTTGCTTCTTACATTGTCACGGATGTCTCTTATTTCTGATATGTCGGAATTTTTTTCAATCGGATAAGTAAGTCCTGTTATTTCCTTTGCAAGAAGGGAAAGCTC
>JAZNUZ010000125.1:0-1578 GCA_045592605.1 Acutalibacteraceae bacterium | reverse complement strand
TAAGAATATCTGACCAGATAAAACCAACTTCCACTGTACAATCCCCATCCTTCAGACGCACAATGTGTCTGTCACGAAGCACTGTTTTAATGTTATCTATTACCTGCTCAAGCGGCTCAATATTATACGCTACATCAACATCATTCTGAGCAAATGCCAACATAGTCATACCGAGTATTTCTTCAATCGCCGAGCACAATATACCGAGTTCCTTTTTGGCATCATCAGAAAATTCTACATTTTTCTCACGAAGTTCTTCTGCCGATTCGAGTATATTAACACTATGGTCGGAAATTCGTTCAAAATCACCTATAACCTTGAGCAATTTAGACACTTCGGAACTGTCATCATCCGTCATCTGCGAACGAGATATTTTAGTCAGATACGTGCCTAAAACATCTTCGTAACGGTCGGTAGTACTCTCTCCTTTGCGGACTTGCTCAGCAATCTTTTCATCGTAGTTCTGTAAGGATTTTAAGCTTAATTTAAAGCCATCGACTGCTTCCTGTGCCATTTTCACTGCAATTTTATTACATTGTTGCAACGCGATAGTAGGTGTGGCTAAAAGTCTGTCATCCAATTCAACCGCCTTTTCGGTTTCTTTTTTCTCCGGAACTATAATATATGCAATTTTCTCAAGAACGGCAGACAACGGTAGGAGAAGTATAGTACAGAGAATATTAAATACCGAATGTGCAACGGCAATTCCGAGATATGAAGCCGAGTTGTCAAGTAACGCGGGTCTGAATACCGCAGAAATCAGGCTGAATGCCGAAAGCCAAAAAACTGTACCAATTACATTGAAGGATAAATGAATAACTGCTGCGCGTTTTGCGTTTCTATTAGTACCAAAAGATGATAGAAGCGCTGTCACGCAGGTGCCGATATTCTGTCCCATGATAATAGGAATCACCGCACCGTAGGATACCGCGCCCGTTGCGGAAAGCGCCTGTAAAATACCAACTGATGCGGAACTTGACTGAA
The DNA here is from genome assembly GCA_045592605.1 of Acutalibacteraceae bacterium. Classification (GTDB taxonomy): domain Bacteria; phylum Bacillota; class Clostridia; order Oscillospirales; family Acutalibacteraceae; genus SIG565. The sequence continues at coordinate 594 of JAZNUZ010000125.1, read as the reverse complement.
TGATACCTGTCAAAACTGCACCTACTAAAACACCTAAAATGGGGTTTTTAAACATAAGAAACAGGTTCTGGAAAGCGGGAATATCCGCAAGTCCTGACACCGCCTTCGACATAGTATCCATACCAAACATTAAGGTAGCAAAGCCTAAAAGGATTGTGCCTGTATCCTTTTTCTTGCCCGACTTTGAAAACATAATGAAAATCGTACCGATAAGTGCTAAAATAGGTGTAAATGATGTCGGTTTTAACAGCTTCATAAACACATTGTCACTTGATATGCCGCCCAAGCTCAGAATCCATGCAGTTACCGTTGTACCTATATTGGCACCCATAATAACACCAATAGACTGCTTTAATGTCATTATTTTAGAGTTGACAAAACCAACAACCATAACGGTGGTAGCAGAGGAGCTTTGAATCACAGCGGTGACGCCAAGACCCGTTAAAAAGCCTTTAATTTTACTGTTTGTAAGTTTCCCAAGCAGAGCCTTAAGACTGTTACCTGCCCTTCGCTCAAGACCGTCACCCATAACGTTCATACCGAACAGAAACAGACACAGTCCGCCTATAAGTGTTAATACATCAAAAATTGTCA
>JAZNUZ010000124.1:0-2698 GCA_045592605.1 Acutalibacteraceae bacterium | reverse complement strand
CGTAAAACAGTTGAAGAAAAACCGTCCTAATATGGTGGTAGCCGTCTGCGGTTGTATGGTACAGCAGTCATCTGTTGCCGACAGGATAAAGAAAAGTTACCCATATGTAGATATTCTTTTCGGTACCCATGTTATGCATCGTTTACCCGAATTTCTTTATAAAAGACTTAACGGTTCTAAAAGAATTTTTGATATTTCTACAGACACAAAGGAAATCGTTGAAGGCATACCGGTAAGCCGTGATAAAACGGTCAAGGGTTGGCTGCCTATTATGTATGGGTGCGATAATTTCTGCACCTACTGTATAGTTCCTTATGTGCGCGGCCGCGAACGTTCAAGAGCGAGTGCCGAAATCATAAAAGAAGCTAAAGAAATGATAGCTTCGGGTGTGAGGGATATAACCCTGCTCGGTCAGAATGTCAATTCCTACGGAAAGGGACTTAAAGAAGACATAAATTTCGCAAAACTTTTGCGAAAAATCAATGATATTGAAGGTGACTTCCGTATAAGATTTATGACTTCGCACCCAAAAGACTGTACCGATGAACTGCTTACTGCTATGCGGGACTGCGAGAAGGTAGCCCACCATCTGCATCTGCCCGTGCAAAGCGGTAACGACCGCGTATTAAGGGAAATGAATAGGCGGTACACATCGGCAGATTATATGAAACTCATAACATCGGCTAAAGAAAAAATGCCCGATGTATCACTCACAAGTGATATTATTGTCGGTTTCCCCGGGGAAACCTATGAAGAGTTTTTAGATACTCTTAAACTCATAAAGCAGGTGGAATATCGTTCGCTTTTCACATTCATCTACTCGGCGAGAAAAGGCACACCTGCCGCCGAAATGCCCGATACGGTCGGTCGTGCCGAAAAGGGTAAATGGTTTAATATGTTGCTCCAAGCACAAGACAAAATTTCCAAGCAAAAGGAAGCCGATATGCACGGCAAAATATTTAGAGTTTTGTGTGAAGAACAGTCAGAGAACGGTGGTTTTATACTCGGCAGAACAAACGGTACCGATGTTATTGAATTCCGTGGGGATAGCAGTTTAATCGGTGAGTTTGTGTATGTTAAGGTAACAGATACAAATAATGTACTTAAAGGTACTTTGATAAAGGAGAAACAATAATGGATGTAATTAAAGCAGCAAGACAGTTGGGTGAAGCTTTACAAGCTGACCCGGCATATATCAGATTTGCCAAGGCTACACTTGAAAGTGAAAACAACGCAGAGCTTCAGGATAAAATAGGTCAGTTCAATATAAAAAGAATGAATCTTGACAATGAGCTTTCAAAGGAAGAAAAGGATGAGACGGCAGTTAAAAGCCTTAATGAAGAACTGCGAGAACTCTATAATTCTATAATGGCTCATCCAGTAATGGCAGAATATAACGAAGCGCGTCAGGGTGTTGATAAAATACTTGCCGATGTAAACAGTATTATCACCATGTGCGCACAGGGTGCCGACCCACAGACATGTGAAATAAGCAACTGCACAGGAAACTGCTCGAGCTGTTCGGGTTGTCACTAATATTTATAAGAGGGATGTTTAATGGCTGAATTATCTCCGATGATGAAGCAGTATATGGAGATTAAAAGCGCCCACGAAGACAGCATTTTGTTTTTTCGTTTAGGCGACTTTTATGAAATGTTTTATAATGATGCTAAAATTGCTTCGGAAGAGTTAGACCTTGTGCTGACAGGTAAAGATTGCGGTCAGGATGAACGCGCCCCAATGTGCGGAATTCCTTATCATAGTTGTGAAGGATACATTTCCAGATTGATTTCGCGCGGCTATAAGGTCGCTATCTGCGAACAGGTGGAAGACCCCGCTAAAGCAAAGGGAATTGTAAAACGCGATGTAGTTAAAATCATCACACCGGGTACGGTTTTGGAAGACACAATGCTTGAAGAAGGCAGAAATAACTATCTTTGCGCTGTAGCAGAAAGCGACGGCGCTTTTGGTGTTTGCTTTGCCGATGCATCAACGGGTGAACTGAAACTCACCGAAATTTCGGGGCAAAACTGCGAAAAACGTCTTATAAATGAGATAGGAAGTTTTTGTCCGCGCGAAATTCTTATTATTGATGATAAAATATTTAGTGCTGCCGCCGATTTTGTCAGAGAAAGACTGCAGGGCACGGTTACTGTAAGGGATAAGCACAGTTTTGATTTAAGATTTACACTTGAGCGTGTACTTAAGCACTTTGACACCATAAGTGTGGCAAAATTAGGCGTACAGGAAAATTCCGCATCGGCTATGGCTCTCGGTGCAGTAATAGAATATTTATATGAAACGGGACTCTCACACACTCTGTCGGTAAACAAGGTGGATTTCTATACCGAAAAGCAGTTTATGTCTTTGGATTTAACCACTATCAGAAATCTCGAAATAGTTGAAACAATGCACTTAAAAGCGAAAAAAGGTTCGCTTTTATGGGCTCTTGATAAAACCAAAACAGCAATGGGCAAGCGGCTTATAAGAAATTGGACCGAAAAGCCGCTTATGGACATTAATGCCATAAATTCTCGCCAGAATGCAACCGAAGAACTCGTAAATAACGCGTTTGTCCGCGGCGAACTTATAAACAAACTGTCTTTAGTAAAGGATATTGAGCGCATAATTACAAAAACCGTCTACGGTACCGCAAACGGCAGAGATTTGAGAACATTGTGTTCTACATTAAAAGCGT